>JBBRHV010000007.1:0-64652 GCA_038222225.1 Candidatus Omnitrophota bacterium | reverse complement strand
AGCTGGTTGTTTTTTTTTCTGAGGGAAAGGGTTTGATATGAAGGTGTTGATCATTGGTTCGGGTGGGCGGGAACATGTCTTGGCATGGAAGATCAGCCAGAGCCCGAAAGTAAAGAAAATCTATTGCGCGCCGGGAAACGGCGGGATCTCTCAGATTGCAGAGTGCGTGGATATTCAGGCGGATGATATTTCCGGTTTGTTGCAGTTTGCCAAGAAACAGGCCATTGACCTGACAGTGGTCGGGCCTGAGGCTCCGTTGGCGGCCGGGATTGTCGATCTCTTTCAGGCGGAAGGCTTGAAGGTGTTCGGGCCGAACCGGAAAGCGGCGCAGCTGGAAGGAAGCAAAGTTTTTGCTAAAGAATTTATGCACCGTCATGGGATACCGACAGCCTCTTTTATGTCCTTTGATTCTATCGCGGAGACGCGGGAATTTTTGCAGGAAACACAGTTTCCCTTAGTCATTAAGGCCGATGGTCTGGCTTCCGGTAAGGGCGTGTTTGTGTGTTATACCATTGATGAGGCCTTGAAGGGGTTGAAGGAAATCGAAGAGAACATGACCGAGGCCGGCAGGCGTATTCTGGTTGAAGAATGCTTGCGCGGAGAGGAGGCTTCGATTTTGGCTATTTCCGACGGAGAACGGTATGTTGTTTTGGAGAGCTCTCAGGATCACAAGAGGATTTTTGATGATGATCTGGGGCCCAATACCGGTGGAATGGGTGCGTATTCACCGGCTCCGCTCGTCAATGACCTGATGCTGGCCAAAATTGAAACTCAAGTGATTGAACCGGTGATCCGCGGTATGGTGATGGATAAGATGCCGTTTCAGGGCGTTTTATATGCGGGCCTCATGATTACGGATGAAGGGCCGATGGTTTTGGAATTCAATGCGCGTTTCGGGGATCCGGAAGCGCAGGCGGTTCTGCCTCGTTTGAAGACAGACCTGATGGATGTGATTTTGGCCGCCTGTGACCGGCGGATCGATCAAATTGATCTGGATTGGGACCGTCGCGCGTGTGTCTGCGTGGTGATGAGTTCTGGGGGTTATCCGGGCTCTTATGATAAGGGAATGGTCATCCAAGGTTTAGAAAAGGCAGCCGTCTCTCAGGAAGGCATCGTGTTTCATGCCGGGACAAAACGGCAGGGCAATGTGACCGTCACTTCTGGGGGGCGCGTGTTGGGCGTGACAGCGCTGGGAGAAGGAATTGAAGGCGCTATTGAGAATACCTATAAGATTGTGGATATGGTTCATTTTGATCATTGCTTTTTTCGCCGGGATATTGGGGCTAAGGCGTTGAAGCATATTCAGCAGGAAACGGTTTAAGGGTTCGTCTGAAAGGAGAAAATCATGGCAAATGTTAAGGTCGCGATTATGATGGGGAGCAAGTCTGATATGCCGGTCATGGAATTGTCAGGTCAGGTCTTGGAAGGATTCGGGGTCGGGTTTGAGCTTAGAGTTCTTTCGGCGCACCGCACGCCTAAGGAAACTTCGGAATATGCTGAACAATTAAAGGAGCGGGGCATCCAGGTTGTCATCTGCGGAGCAGGAATGTCGGCGGCCTTGTCAGGAGTAGTCGCGGCGCACACCAGCTTGCCGGTCATCGGGGTGCCTTTGAATGCCTCGGATCTTGACGGATTAGATGCTTTGTTATCAACGGTTCAGATGCCGCCGGGGGTTCCTGTGGCCTGTGTGGCCGTCGGAAAAGCCGGAGCCAAAAATGCGGCCTTCTTGGCATTGCGTATTTTGGCGTTATCGGATTCAGGCGTTGAAGCGAAGCTGATGGATTACCGTGAACAGGAACGCAAGAAGATTTTAGGAGGAGCATAGGCGTGAACGGTGATACGCGATTGGTTGAAGTTCATCCGTATTTTCCTGAGAGGGACAAAATTGCCCGGTGCGCACAGGTTATTGAAAAGGGCGGCCTTGTCATTTTTCCTACGGAAACCGTTTACGGCATCGCCGCCAATGCCGATCATCCGGGCGCGATCAAACGTCTCAAGGAAGTGAAGAGGCGGTCAGAGGACAAACCATTTTCGATTTTAATCCCTAAGCGCAGTTTGCTTTTGAAGTATACTCCGTTACGCAGTGCGGCCTTGTTTAAGGTCGTTGACCGGTTTTGGCCTGGGCCGCTGACCATTGTTGTGCCGGCCATGGAAGACGGCAAGACCATTGGAGTTCGTATGCCGGCGCATCCGGTGGCCACCCTTTTGTTGAACGAAGCTCAGTGTACGGTTGTGGCGCCTTCGGCAAATTTTGAAGGCCATCCGGCTCCGGCAACCTGTTCTGAGGCATTGCGTGAGCTCAATGGTCTGGTTGATATCGCCATTGATGCCGGCATGTCGGAATACGGCGCGTCTTCGACGGTTGTAGATTGCACGCAGAACCCGCCGCTTGTCTTAAGAAAAGGCCTTATTTCACAGCAGGATGTTGTTGAGGTTTGTAACCAGAAAAATATTTTGATGGTTTGTACTGGGAACAGCTGCCGTTCGGTTATGGCGGAATATTTATTGAAGAAGTATTTAAGGCCAGAGCAGAATGTGGAGGTCTATTCAGCAGGGACCGGTGTTTTTTTAAGCACCGCAGCCAGCGGGGGATCGTTGGAGGTCCTTAAGAAACGCGGGGTTGATGCATCGCAGCATTTATCACAGTCCGTAAGCTCCACGATGCTTTATAAATCCGACATGATTTTGGTAATGACCGAGGCGCATCGTCAGGTTGTTTTGAAACATGCCCCAGAGGTTTATGACCGGGTTTATCTTTTAAGGGAATTTCTTAAAGAAGGGGCCGGGGCAAGCATTGAAATTCCGGATCCTATGGGGCAGCCCTTATCGGCCTATGAAGAGTGTGTATCGGTCATCGATGCGGCGGTACAAAAGCTGGCAGCGCTATTTTAAATATGTTCAGGATAATGAAAGGGAAGTGTTCGGCATGAGAGAAGGAACCGGTATGACTGTTTTTGTAGGGGCTGATCATCGAGGTGTTCGGCTCAAATCGGAAATCGTTCAGCTGTTAGAGAAGCTGGGACACGCGATCGTTGATGTGGGGGCGTATTCTGAAGAAAAGCCGTGTGATTATCCGTTGATCGCCTTTGAGGTCGCAAAACATGTTTCTAAGACCCGCGGCAGCCGCGGGATCCTGGTGTGCATGAGCGGCGTGGGTTTGAGTATTGCGGCCAATAAAGTCCCGGGTGCTTATGCGGCGTTGTGTTACAATAAAGAAAGCGCAAAAATGTCCCGCGAACATAATAATGCGAATATTCTGGTTTTGGGTGCAGAATTTGTGTCGAAAGCGCAGCTGCAGGAGATTGTTGAAGTTTGGCTGACCACGAAGTTTGAAGGGGGGCGGCATTTGCGCCGTTTCAAAAAAATACAAATGATCGAACGTACAATGATGAAGAATGATTTTTAGATTGAAGGAGAAGATTCGCATGCATCATCATTTGAAGAAAACAGACCCAGAGGTTTTTAAAGCGATCGCGGATGAAGTGGAACGTCAAAGAAATAATCTGGAGCTGATCGCTTCGGAGAATATTGTTTCTGAAGCCGTGCTGGAGGCCCAGGGCAGTGTGATGACCAATAAATATGCCGAAGGCTATCCTCATCGCAGGTGGTATGGGGGCTGCGAACACGTGGATGTGGTTGAGGAATTGGCGATTGAGCGGGCCAAGCAGCTCTTTGGGGCGGATCACGTGAATGTCCAGCCGCATTCGGGTTCGCAGGCGAATAATGCGGTGTATAATGTGGCCATTAAGCCGGGCGACACGATTTTGACCCTGGACTTGGCCTGTGGCGGGCATTTAACGCATGGCCATAAAATGAATTTTTCAGGAAAAATGTATAATGTCGTGCATTACGGTGTCAGTCGAGAGACCGAGATGTTTGATTTCGATGAGATCCGGGCGCTGGCGCATGAGCATAAACCGCAGCTGATTTTAGCAGGGGCGTCTGCTTATCCGAGAACGATTGATTTTGAGAGGTTTCGCGGAATTTGCGACGAAGTTAACGCTGTGCTGTTTGTGGATATGGCGCACATTGCCGGATTGGTGGCTGCCGGAATTCATCCCAACCCGGTTCCTTATGCGGAATTTGTGACGACCACAACCCACAAGACATTGCGGGGTCCCAGAGGTGGAATGATTTTATGCCGCAGCGAGTTTGCAAAGCGCATAGACGCCAATGTTTTTCCGGGCATTCAGGGCGGGCCATTAATGCATGTGATCGCCGCTAAAGCGGTATCTTTTAAAGAATCGTTATCAGAGGAATTTAAATTGTATCAAAGGCAGATCGTTAAAAATTCTAAAGCTTTGAGCGAGGCCTTGAAAGGCAAGGGCTTTCGCATTGTTTCCGGTGGAACCGATAATCATCTTTTTATGGTGGATCTGCGTTCAAAGAAGATCACCGGAAAAGATGCTTCAGCGGTTTTAGATGAGGTTCATATAACCGTGAATAAGAATTTAATTCCCTTTGATCCCGAAAGCCCGATGGTGACAAGCGGTATCCGCATCGGAACGCCGGCTTTGACCACGCGCGGCATGAAGGAGGCTGAGATGGCGCAGGTTGCGGATTGCATTGACCGGGCGATTGTTCATCGTGATGAGCCTAAAATGCTGGAAGGCGTTCGCAAAGATGTTTTGGCATTAACACGGGAATTTCCGATTTACTCTGATCTGAAGATGAGCTAGCAAAGGCTGAATATGAAATGTCCGTTTTGCGATTATAAAGAGACCAAAGTGATTGATTCCCGCATTTGCGGAGACGGCGGGTCTATTCGCCGCCGGAGGGAATGTTTAAAGTGCGTGAAGCGCTTTACGACCTATGAATATGTTGAGAGCGTTCCCTTGATGGTTGTCAAAAAGGACGGCCGCCGGCAGGCCTTTGACCGCACGAAGATCATCAGTGGTTTGGTTAAGGCCTGTGAGAAACGGCCGGTTTCCATCGCCAAGATTGAAGAGGTGACATTAGATATTGAGCGCATTATTCAGAAAAAATTTGACCGGGAAGTGGACTCTAGTATCATCGGTGAAGAGATTATGAAAAAGCTGGTGCAGATGGATGAGGTGGCGTATGTCCGTTTTGCCAGTGTCTACCGTCAGTTCCGGGATGTCAATCAATTCATGAGTGAGTTGCAGCATATTTTAGAACGGGAAAAAGCGGAAAAAAGGAAATGATATGATCCGTGTAGAATTAAGCCGGATTGTGATTGATGAGCGCAGGCAGGATCAGATTATTGTTCTCAAAGAGACCAGCGGGACAAGGAGTTTCCCGATCATGATCGGGATCTTAGAGGCCTCAAGCATTAAGATGAAGGTGACCGACGTTCAAATGCCTCGCCCGTTGACCCATGATCTTCTTCTGGCAACGATTGAAGGACTGGGCGCCCGGGTTGAGCGCGTGTTGATTGATGATTTGGTTGAAGGGACGTTTTATGCAAAAATCATCCTCAAGACTCAGGATGAAAAAGAGAGCTCAATTGATGCTCGCCCTTCAGATGGTATCGCGTTGGCTGTTCGGGCCGGCGCGCCTATCTTCGTTGCAGAGGATGTGCTCGGCAGCGCCTCTATTTCAAACATAGAATAAACGATATGCCTTTTATCAGTGATTGTCCATATTTGTGTGAGGTGCGCAAGTTCGCTAAACGCCGCAAGGTCGGCGTGTACTTGGTGGGGGGATTTGTGCGCGATCTCATTCTCAACCGTCAATCTACGGATTTTGATTTTGCGGTAGAACGCAATGCGATCGGATTTGCGAAGGCATTTGCGAAGTCCATTCACGGAGCGTTTATTCTGCTGGATAAGGAACATGGCTGCGGCCGTGTCGCCAAAAAAGAAAAAGGGAATATTCTCACATTTGATTTCGCGGATTTCCGAGGGGACACCCTGAAGGAAGATTTAAAGCGACGCGATTTTATCGTTAATACCCTGAGCATTGACATTTCTTCCCTGGCAGATCAAGTCGAATTGACATCCGCGGTATTGAATTTCGGCAAAGGGCTTCGGGACCTGAAGGACGGTTTGATTCGCATGGCATCTCCGCGCGCATTCGTTGAAGACCCGTTGAGACTTCTGCGCGCTTTTTCTTCGCAGGCTCAGCTGAAATTCCGGATTGAGAAGGCGACGCTGGTCCAGATCAAAAAGGATCGCGACCTGATCAGCAGTGTTTCGGCAGAACGCATCCGCGACGAGATTTTTAAGATCCTGGAGTCGCCATCCGCCGGAGTTGTTTTTAAGGCCATGGACCGGATGGGTCTGTTGGACAGGGTTATTCCTCAGCTGCGTCTGATGTTCGGAGTCGAGCAGGGGACCTATCATCATTTAAACGTTTGGCCGCATTCTCTTGAGGTTGTTAAACAGTGCGATGGGGTGATCCGCATGTTTCAAAAAAATCCCAGAGTTTCGGAGTATCTGAACGAAAAAATTGCTGGAAACCGCAGCCGGGCGGCTCTTTTGAAACTGGCTGGTCTGCTTCATGATATCGGAAAACCAGATACCCGCCGGCGTCAGGGTGAACGGATCTGTTTTCATGGGCATGAGCATGTGGGGCGGGAGATCTCCGAACATGTCGCGAAAGAGCTTAAACTTTCAACGCGCGAAAAGGGAGTGGTTTGTAATATGGTGCGTTGGCATTTAAGGCCGGGCTATCTTTCAAATTTTAAACGTCCGAGCGAACGGGCGTTTTTCCGGTATTTTCGGGACACCGCAGAGGAGGCCGTGAGTATCGCGCTCTTATCTTTGGCCGATCAGCGCTCGACACGCGGCCCGATGACCACCGAAGAAGATCAGATCCATCATCAAAACATGTGTTTTGAGATTATTGAGCGTTTTTTTTCGAAGGAGGATCAAGCGCCATTTGTTCCATTGATTAATGGACATGACCTGGTAAACAGTTTAGAATTAGAACCGTCGCCTCTTTTCGGGAAAATTTTATTAAAGGTTGAAGAGGAGCAGGGTTTGGGAAAACTGACGACTGCCAAACAGGCTTTGGAGTATGCCCAGAAACTGGTCATTCAGTTTAATGAAGGGAAGGCCGCCTAAGAGATGCTGATTCAAGACACGGAGATAACAATTATTGACGGTGATGGAGAGGGGATCATTGCAGACGCGGTTGCGCTGGAATCGGTTGAGGACGATCAGCCGCAGGGCGGGCAGAACGTGATCGTTCAGAAAATGGAGAACGGGCATCATGATACGATCATGGCCAGTTTTTCGTTTACGGGGACATTTGCGGACGCGGAGTGCGTTCGAAAAGGATACAGGGATGTTTTGAATAAGGCGGCTGAACTCGGCGTCAAGAGATTGATCTTGATCCCGTTCGGATGTGAACGGGGGGTCATCTCGGCAAGCGCTTCGGCCAAGGTTTTGGCGCAGGAGCTTTTGCGATTTATCCGTTTTGGAAAACATGAATTTGAACAGGTCTTCGTTTGCGTGACAGATGGAGACCATTTTGAAATTTTCAGGCAGAATTTGAGCGGATACATTGGGCATGTTCGGGACACCTTGGGGTTGGGGCCGTATGTGACGGTTGACGCGATCATTGAGCTCCCAACGGGGATTGTTATTATCGAGCGGTCCAATCCACCTTATGGTTGGGCTTTGCCGGGAGGATTTGTGGATTATGGCGAAAGCCTGGAACAGGCCGTGGCGCGGGAAGTCCGCGAAGAAACAAGCCTGATCTTTGTGGATTTTCAGCAAATGAAAGTCTATTCGGACCCTGACCGGGATCCGCGGTTTCATACGGTTTCAACGGTCTTTATCGGTCGGGGAGAAGGGGAAGCTAAGGCCGCGGATGACGCAAAGAATTTAAGCATCGTCCCCCTGCCGGAATTGTTGGACAGGGAATACGCCTTTGATCATAAAAAAGTTTTAGAAGATTATTTGGCAAGATGCAGATAGAATAAGGAGTTGAGGATGGAGTGTTTGAAAGAACAGAATTTAAATTTTTGCAATTGTTCCTATAGTTGTTCTAAAAAAGGGATTTGTTGCCAATGCCTGCATTATCATCGGGTAAAAGGCGCGCTTCCGGCGTGTTATTTTCCAGATGATATTGAGCGCGGATATGACCGCTCAATCGAAAATTTTATTCGTGTATGGCAGGAACGACATCATCTTTAATTAAGAAAGGAGACGTTTATGGGCTTACGGATTTTGGGGTGTTTGTGTGTGATCAGCGCGTGTTTGGTCGGTTCTGCCGGGGCGCAGGGAGATACGGAAGTGTATGAAAAGCAGTTAAGTCAGTATTCCACTTTTCATAAAGAGTATGCGGAACAAAAAGGAAAAGAGCTGGCAGAGCGTCAAGCAGTTGTGGAAAAATTAAGGCAGGAACAAAATGTATTGCTTGAAGAATATGATGTCATTGAAACAGAGACGAAAGATACGAAGACAAGCATTAAAAGTTTAACGGGATTAAATGAAAAGTTACGCAAGAATCAGACGGAATTGCAAGCGCAGTATGAAAGTCTAGAGGCGTTGCTTGCAGAACAGCAGAAAGAGAATGTCCGGCTCAAAGACGAATTTAAAAATAATAGGCTGGATCTTCAGCAAAGATTATTGGATTCTTATAAGGAAGAAAGTAAGGTGCTTTCTGAGCATTTGATTCCTCTTCAGGCCCGCCAGGAAGAGCTAGAAAAGAAAATTAAAGAAATGGAAGAGACTTCTTTACCCGGCGATTCTGTTCAGGCGCAAGAGGCAAACGGCGAGGAACAAGCTCCGCTTGAGTGAGGTCGTGATGCGAGGAATTCGGCAGAGTTTTATAGATCGTTTTAACGACATATTGAATGCTATTGATCCCAATCTGTGTCAGGGAAGGTAGCACAAAGTCTTCAAGAAAATGAGTATTGCAGAAGCCCGCTTTTAAAAGCGGGCTTTTTTGCTGTCTTGAAAAGGCTGAGGTTTATGATAATATGAGACATCTTTTCGGAAAGGAACAACTATGAATATTTCACTGATCGGCATGGCCGGTGTCGGGAAAACCACAATCGGAAAGGCCTTAGCTCGAAAATTAGGGGTGCAGTTTTATGATACGGACCGGATCATTGAGAAAAAGATCGGGCTGAAATTGCAGTCCATCATCAATGATATCGGGGAGTCGGATTTTTTGTTGATTGAAGAGGACACGGTTTTAAATCTTGATTTAAGTGAACCGTCAGTCATTGCGCCGGGAGGAAGTGTGGTCTATTCCGAGAAGGCTATGGAATTTTTGCAGGAAGAGGGCGTCGTCATTCAGCTGAAAGCTAAATTGGAAGATATTCAGAAGTGGATCGTCAATGTTCAGAGCCGCGGTATTGTTCATTTAAAGGAGAAGACTTTTGAAGAACTCTTTCTGGAGCGAGCGCGCCTTTATGAGCAGTATGCGGATCTGACGGTTGACGTGAAGTCGGATTATGAAGTGGATGATGTTGTTGAACAGATTATCAGAAAGGTGCACTGAAATGAGACAGGGAATAGCGGGTGCAATCGGGATCGGGATGATGCTTATTGCGGCAGCTTTTGACGTGCACGCTGAAGAAATTATTTTAAAGAACGGCGACCGGATTACCGGAGCCATTCTTTCTGATAGTGCTTCCGTGTTGATTGTGCAGAGTGAGGCTTTGGGGACATTGACCGTTGACCGCGTTTTTGTTCAATCCCCGGCGTATGCGCAACAAGATTTTCAATCGGCACAGCAGCTGGATGAAGGGCAAAAGAAGGACATCGTTGAGTGGGCGCGCAAAGTATCGGTCGGATATCAACAATCCGGCGGAAACACGAAGGGCGCTCAAGGCAATACCGGACTTCATATCAACAGAAAGACAGAAACAGATGAGTGGACCGCAAAAACAAGCCTTTATTATTCTGAGTCAGAAGAGAAGATGGATGCGCAGAAAAGTTATGGTTCTCTGCGGTATGCGTATTCTTTCGGAGAAGGAAAACAGTGGTATCATTTTTATAAATTGGAGGCTGACCACGACCGTTTTGCCAATATTGATTATCGTTTGCTCCCTTCGACAGGTTTAGGCTATTGGGTATCCGATGCGGATGACTATAAGCTGATGGGGGAACTTGCCGTTGGGCATGAGCATACATCCTACCGCGACGGTTCTCCAAGTTCTAATCAGGCCGTTATAACGCCACATGCCTTTTGCCAGAAACTGCTGTTTAAGAATTTCCGGTTTGAAGCGGATTTTATGATGTATGTTCCGGTCGAGAGTTATGATCAATACCGACTGCGCTCGGAAAATTCCGTTGAGCACTCCTTAACAAATAAAGTTTCTTGGCGCCTGAGCCTGATAGATGAATATAGCGCGGCCGTTTCCGGAAATACGAAAAAAAATGATTATCGTATCATTTATGCGCTAGAGTACGGATTTTAGGCGGTTTTTAAAGATTTAAGAAAATATTGCCCTGTGATACTTGGTTTGTTATACTTATTCTGATTTCCAAAACAGCCAAAGGGGCAGGTGTGGTCAAACCGTATAAAAGGAACTTTTTTACACACATCAATCGATACCAGAAGGCCCTCCTTTATTCTGTCCTGATTCCATGTTTCATTGGATGCATCATCATTCTTCTTTCTTTAGATTATTTATATTATGATTACGGGGCTTTCCTGAATCGATATGAATATCGGCAGTTTAAGTATCTGATCCTATTTTTGCTGCCCACGAGCGCTTTTATTCTATTCGTGGTTTCTTTGATCATGTTTTATGTTTCCAATAGAATTGTCGGTCCTTACGAACGGATTATCCGTGAGCTGGATGAGATGGCTGAAAAGGGAGCGCCCCGGAAGTTAGGCGTCCGTAAGGGAGATGAAATGTTTGAAGAGCTTCTCAAGCGATTTAATAAAATCATCGGGCAACCGTGACCTCAAAAAGGCGGTTTCGTTACAAAGAAGAAAGCCTTTTATAATTCTCAAATCATGCATCCTCGGATATACTTGGAGTAACTTAAGGAAAAAAACCATGAATGCGTCCCATGAAGTCTTAAGAAGCGCTATTGAGCGCGTCGGCGCTAAAAAGGTTGCGGCGAATTTGGGGTTATCAATGTCGTTGATTTATAAGTGGTGCCAGAAGCCGCCGGATGATGAGGACTTTTTAGCCAGCGGAGCGGCCAACCCACTGGATCGTTTGAGATTGATTTATGAGCTCACCGGGGATGAAGGGATTGTTGATTGGATGTGCGGTTGTGCCGGTGGATATCTGGTGAAGGATTTGCCGGATAAGGGTAATGGGGAAGCGCAGATGTTTTTTCAGATTCAGTGTCTGATCAAAGAGTTTTCTGAAGCCTTGGACGCGATTTCCAGATCTTATGAAAATGGTCATCGGATCACCATTGAGGAGTCGAAGCGGATCCGCAAAGAGTGGAATGACCTTAAGCGTATTGGTGAAAGTTTTGTCCGGGCCTGTGAAGCCGGGCAATATGATAAACGTTCGTAATTGAAAAAGGAGGAGGAGCGTGGAAAATTTAATGCAACCTGCGTTAATTTGGTTTTTTGCGGGGATTGGGTTGTTTCTTTTGGAAATGATGACGCCGGCTTTTGTCATTCTGTTTTTCGGGATCGGAGCCTGGGTGGTCAGTATTTTGCTGTTGGTCGTTCCGGTTTCCATCAATGCTCAGTTGATGGTTTTTATTGTCTCTTCGGTTTTGTCCTTGGTGCTTTTAAGAAGAGTATTTAGAAAGATCTTTTTCGGATACACCGGACATGAGCAGAATCCGGAACAGAATCTTGATGATATTCCGGGCGAAAAAGTGGTTGTCAAAGAGGCGATCGCGGTGAACCGAGCGGGCAAGGTGGAACTCAACGGAACTCTTTGGACCGCTGAGGCCGATGAAGATGTTGCGGTTGGGGAGATGGTTCAGGTCATCCGCAAGGAGAATTTAACGTTAAAGGTGAAGAAGTTATAAATTGGCATAGGAATTAATAAAAGGAGGATGGTATGGGTTTTCAAACAATGATGTTGTTCGGATTCATCGGGTTTATTATCTATCTGGCATTTAATTTTTGCGTGGTGGTTCCGCAAAAAAGCGCGTATATCGTGCAACGCTTCGGAAAATATCACAAGACCCTGGAGGCGGGGATTCATCTTTTGATTCCTTTGGCCGATAGTATCGCTTACCGGCATACGCTAAAGGAGCAGGCGCTGGATGTGGCGCCGCAAACGTGTATTACCAGAGACAATATTTCCGTGACTGTCGACGGGATTTTATATCTTCAGGTCATGGATGCAAGCCGGGCTTCTTACGGGATTAATGATTATCAGTTTGCCTCCACGCAGATCGCACAAACGACGATGCGAAGTATTATCGGTAAAATGGAACTGGATAAGACCTTTGAAGAGCGGGAAACAATCAATTTTTCTATTGTTCAAGCGGTTGATAAAGCGTCGGATCCTTGGGGTGTAAAGGTTACTCGATATGAGGTTAAGAACATCATCCCTCCGCAAAGCATTAAAGACGCGATGGAAAAACAAATGCGCGCAGAACGCGAAAAGCGTGCCTTGATCGCAGAATCGGAAGGGGATAAGCAGGCGAAGATCAATCGTGCCGAGGGTCAAAAGCAGGAGACGATCGCGTATTCTGAGGGTGAAAAACAGAAAAGGATCAATGAGGCAGAAGGTTTGTCTTTTGAGATCGAAAATGTGGCTAAGGCAACGGCTCAAGGAATTCAGAGCATTGCAACGGCTATTAATCAACCTGGTGGAAAAGAAGCAGTGAATTTACGTATTGCTGAGGAATATCTGCAGCAGTTCGGAAAACTTGCCAGCAAAAATAATACCATGATCATCCCTTCAAACCTTTCGGATATTGCCGGAGTTGTCGCGATGGCTAAGAGAGTGGTGGATGAAACGGTGAGCAAGAAGCGCGGTGAAGACGTTTAAAGCCGCAGATCAAGAGGGCGCGGTTTCGGGGCAGAATACGGATGCGTATTCTGCCCCTTTTTAATATCCGGGTTTAAGGTTGCTAAGCATGAGGAACAAGATATAATTGAGGCAAAGACTCCAAAGGCTATTGATGAATGATTTAAATTCCTATATTTCTGATCCAGATGTTCTCCTTATGCTGGATTTTCAGAGGGGCAATCGGGTTTCCTTTGAAAATTTGATGCGCAAGTACTATAAGCGGATCTTTAATTTTGCCTTGCGTATTTTAAGAAGCCGGGAGGCGGCTGAGGACATTGTCCAGGAATCCTTTATTCGGGTCTATCAGTCAGGAAAGAACTATCAGCCGAAAGCCAGTTTTCGCACATGGCTTTATATGATCGCTAAGAATTTGATATTAAACGAGTTAAAGAAAAACAAGCGTTTTTCTTTTTCAATAGATGAATCTCAGCAAGGCGAGGAAGGGGCGATGCCTCGCCAATTCGAAGACACCAATTTGACGCATCCTTTGGACAAGCTGGTCTCAGCTGAAAGGGCTAGAACGGTGCGTGCAGCGATTGAAAGTTTGCCGCAACAGCAAGGTATGGTGGTTGTGCTCTATCGTTTTGAACGGTTCTCCTATGAGGAAATTTCTGAAACCCTTGGCCTTTCCGTTTCAGCGGTGAAATCGCTGTTGAGCCGGGCACGTCAAAATTTGAAGATCAGGCTGGCCGGGCTTAAGAAAGAGATTTAGCGAAACTTTTTAAAGACTTTTATGTTATAACAGATACAGGTGATCATGATGGATTGTAAAGACATTCAAAATCAGATGCCGGTTTTCTTAAGCGGCGGCCTCAATGAACAGGACAACACGTTGATCCATGAGCATTTAATCCATTGTGAGGCCTGTCAGCGGGAGCTGGAGAGTTATAAATTGTCCTGGAATAGTTTAAAAGATTGGGAAGATGAAGATCCGGATCCTGCCTATATATCGCGATTTTGGACGCGTTTGGAAGAAAGAATACCGTGGTATCAGCGGGTACTTGAGCCGTTCGGGGTTATTTTTGGCGATAAGCGGCTGATTCCGGTTTTGGCAAGCTTCGTTTTTGTGGTGATCGTAGGATCAGCCACCTTGCGTTATAGCTGGCAGGTCCATCAGGAGGAGTCGCTGGTTACGGCTCTAAGTGCTGAAGAGATCGATTTTATTCAGAACATTGAACTGGTTGAACAGCTGGATGTATTGGAAGATCTTGATATGTTTGAAGATATGGACGTGCTCAAAGAACTTGTTTTGCCGGAGGCGAAGGCCAAAATCGGAGTGCAGAGCGGTGTTTAAAAAGCATCTCATAATTCTGTTTGCGGCATATTTGATGGGAAGCATTGTGCCTTTTGGTTTGGCTGCTGAAGAGCAGGAAGGGCAAAATGAGATCGTGAATTATGATTTTGATATTGATAGTGATCCGGTTCTTTCAGCGCAAAAGGCTAACAAATATCGTAATTTAACTGATGAGCAGAAGCATGAATTGTTGGGAAAATATCGGCATTTTCGAAGCCTCCCCAAAGAGGAGCAGGAAAAACTCAAGAATAATTGGCGGCGGATTGAGGGGCTTTCTGATGAGAGGAAGAAAAAACTGCAGGAAAAGATGGAAGAGTGGAAGAACCTTTCCCCTGAAGAACAGCAGCAGGTCAAAGAACGGCAGCGCCGTTTCAAGAATATGACCGATGAAGAACGGCGGCAGTTGCGGGAGCATCGCCGTTTGTGGAAGAAGTTCTCCCCGGAAGAACGTCAGCGTTGGCGCCGGAAAATCCGTCAAAAATATCGTTCGGATCAAAAATCACAGAATTTTTGAGAGTAATGACTCATCCCTTTCCAAAACAGACAGTCCTTTGTATCGTCGGTCCTACGGCGGTCGGCAAGACAGCCGTCGGGGTCGAATTGGCCCGGAGGTATCGGGGAGAAATTGTATCCTGCGATTCCATGCAGGTTTATCAGGGAAGTGCGATCGCTAGCAATAAGCCTTCCGCGGAAGAATTACGTATCCCGCATCATCTGATCGATTGTATTTCATTAACAGAAGAGTTTGATGTTGCGCAGTATCAGAAACAGGCCTGTCTGGCCGTTGAAGATATTTTAGCCCGTGGCGGTGTTCCCATTATTGTGGGGGGGACCGGAATGTATCTGAAGGCCTTGCTTGACGGGATTTTTGAAGGGGCGGAGACCAACGAGAATGTTCGAAGAGGGCTTTTAAAAGAGGCGGAGGACCTTGGGACAGCGGCGATGCATGCAAGACTTAAAACAGTTGATCCGGTGGCGGCGGAACGAATTCATCCCAATGATCTGCGGCGGATCATCCGCGCATTAGAGGTGCATCAGATCACGGGTGAGCCGATTTCTCAATTGCAGAAGAATACCAGCGGTCTTTGGGCGCGTTATAAAATTTTTATTTTCGGTTTAACGATGGACCGGGAACGGTTGTACCGGCGTATTGATGAACGCGTTGAACAGATGGTGGAGTCGGGACTTTTAGATGAGATGCACGGGCTGGCAGACGTTCCTTTGAGCCGGACCGCTCAAGCCATCATCGGCATACAAGAGATGATGTCGTATCTAAAGGGAGATTGTCCGTTAGAAGAGGCTAAAGGCGCCATGAAACAGAATACCCGGCGACTTGCAAAGCGGCAGCTGACGTGGTTTCGTGCTGAAAAAAGGTTGCAATGGATTGATGTGGAAAAACACGCTACAATACAGAGTGTAGCAGAGCATATTATTCAACGGATTGATGAAAGCAGGGCTTATGACTCATGATATCCAGACAAAGGAAAAGAAAGAGCGCATTTTAGTCGTCGTGGTCACCGTCAAGATGCCGAATGATTGGACTCCGCAAGACATCGCGCAGGAAATGTCAGAGCTTGTTTTGACCTGCGGAGGAGAGGTTAAAGACGTTATTTTTTGTTCGATCGATAAATTTTCCCCTTCGCATTTGATCGGGAAGGGAAAAGTGAATGAAATTTATGTGCGTTGCGCTGCCGGAGATATCGATACAGTCATCATGAGTTATGATCTGAAGGGATCGCAGCAGCGCAATTTGGAAGAGGATCTCAAAGTTAAAGTGATTGACCGCACGCAGCTGATCTTAGATATTTTTGCCCGTCACGCATTAAGTCTTGAAGGAAAGATGCAAGTTGAATTGGCGCAGCTGAACTATGCCCTTCCGCGGTTGAGCGGTCACGGGGTGGAAATGTCTCGCTTGGGAGGCGGTATTGGATCTCTGGGTCCGGGAGAAACACAGCTGGAAACAGACAGGCGTAAAATTGACATCCGGATCACAAAATTGAAGGAAAAACTGTCCGAGGTTGGATTCAGCCGCGCAGTTAAGCGGAAGAAAAGGCAGGACAGTTCCCTCCCGTTGATTTCACTGGTCGGATATACGAACGCCGGAAAATCAACTTTGCTAAACGCCTTGACCGATGCTCATCAGGTGACACACGACGGGCTATTTACAACATTGGATTCACTTGCCCGTCAATATGTTTTACCGAATCATCAGACCGTGGTGGTTTCGGATACGGTCGGATTTATGCAGCAGCTTCCGCATGATTTGATTGAAGCATTTAAAGCAACACTGGAAGAAGTCGTGGAGGCTGATCTTTTGATACATGTGTTAGATGTGAGCAATCCAAAGTTTCGCAGTCTTTATGATGCCGTGAATGAAGTCTTACAAGAGCTGGGCGCGTTAGAGAAGCCGACCATTACTGTTTTAAATAAAATTGACCTCATTGAAGACAAAAGCTGGTTTGAGGGGATTTATGGCCGCATTCATAATCCGGTGGTAATCTCGGCTAAGACCGGTGAAAATTTAGATGTGCTGGCGCATAAGATCCTGGAAGACCTGTTATATATGATCGCTGAAGTGGATGTCATGATCCCCATCGCCCGCATGGATCTGGTCAGTCTTGCCCATCGGGAAGGAGAGGTCCTTTCAGTAAAATATTATAATGATAAGATCCACTTGAGGGCGACGCTTCCCAAACGAAGAGAAGGGTTGTTTAAAAAGGCCTCACTCGACAATAAATAGTCTTTTAATATCATGAAATTTAAAATACATTCACAGATCTTGGGTCTCTTGCTTTTGTGCGGTTTAGGTTTTGCGGTGTATTCAAATACATTTCAGGTTCCTTTTCAGTTTGATGATCAAATTTATATCAATGACAATTATGTTGTAAAGAGCCTGAAGACCGTTCAGGAGTTATGGCAAGATCCCAACACGGCAAAACGATGGGTGGGGTTCTTATCCTTTGCTTTGAGTTATGCCATGGGCGGCGAGGCTGTGCTGGGATATCATGTTGTGAATTTCTGCATCCACCTTTTCAACGTGTTTTTGGTCTATTGGTTTATGTTATTGCTGTTGTCTTGCCCGCAGTCTTCGGCCTGTCAGAACGGACGCTGGAGGCAGAACAAAGAGATGGTTGCTTTTTTGGCAGCCGCTCTTTTTTTGGTCCATCCGGTTCAAACGCAAGCGGTCACGTTTATCTCTCAACGTCTGGCAGCAATGGTGACATTCTTTTATATGTTGGCCGTTTGTCTATATTGGAAGGTGCGCATTCAAAAAGACCAGATCGGCCAAGTCCGTAAGGCGTTTTATATGTTTGGAATTTTGCTTTGCGGCATTCTGGGATATTTCACAAAAGAAAATATTGTTACGCTTCCGGTGATGCTGTTATTGCTTGAGGTCTATTTTCAGCCGAAGCTGAACAGAAAAGGATTGATGCTCGGAATGACGGCGGTGGCAGCCGTAATCGCATTGGCGTATGCGGTTTATCCGCAAAGCATTCAGCAAATTTCTGAAATGCAGCTTATCGGCCGGGGGCCGGGGTGGAAGAGTTATTTGCTAACGCAGTTTCGAGTGCTGATGACCTATCTTCGGTTGATGATCCTGCCGGTTCACCAGAATCTGGATTATGATTATCCTTTATCGCATAGTTTGTTTGAAATCCCGACGGCACTGAGTTTTTTGGCTTTGGTCATGTTATGGATCATGGCCATCGGTTTATTTAAAAAGAACCGTTTGCTCTCGTTTGGGATCGTCTGGTTTTTTATTACGATTGCGGTTGAATCCAGCTTTATTCCTTTGCTGGATGTCATTTTTGAGCATCGGCTTTATTTGCCGTCAGTCGGGCTTATCATATTCGGGGTTGTGGGGCTCGGGAATGTCTGCACGGACAAAAAATATTTGATTGCGTTAAGCGCTGTTGTGATCGGTGTTTTGTCATGGCTGGCTTATCAGCGTAATGCGGTTTGGCGGAGCCCTGTGTCATTGTGGGAAGATGCGGTGCAAAAGTCGCCTTTGAAAGACCGGCCTTATATTAATTTAGGCATGGCGTATTATGATCAAAAGGAATACGAGCGAGCATTGGAGGTTTTGAATCGGGCAGTTGAGATCAGTCCGCAAAATTCGTTGGCCATTTTAAATCGGGCGAATGTCTATAGGGCGTTAAAAGACCATCCCAAGGCCTATTTGGATTATCATATGGCGAGAAAATTAAACAGCCAGTATGGGCCGACCTACTACAACTGGGGCAACTTATATTTTGAAGAGCGTCAGTTTCACCTTGCGGAGCAATTTTATAATAAGGCGGCGAATCTTCAGCCGCATTATGCCTTGGCCTATTTTGGAAAAGGAAATGCGCTGAAGGCTCAGCGGCGATATGAAGAGGCCAGAGAGGCGTATAAGACCGCGTTGGATTCGGGAGGACCGCGGGCAGAGATCTGTAATAATCTTGCGAATGCTTACAAAGAAGAGGGACGTTATGATGAGGCGATCGTTTATTATTCAAAGGCTATCGAGGTAAAGCCCGATCTCGTTGAGGCATATAATAATCGCGCCACGTTATATAACGCGACAAGGCAGTATGATTTGGCGTTGTCGGATTTTTCGTATGCCATTCAACTGAATCCACAGTTTGCCCTTTTGTATTATAATCGCGGGAATCTTTTTGCGTCGTTTGAGAAATGGACGGAGGCTATTGAAAGTTATACCAGGGCGATCGAGCTAGAGGGGACTCCGGAGGCGTATCTTAATCGAGGCCTGATTTATAGGACCCAAGGGCAATGCGAAAACGCGATTGCTGATTTTACTCATATTTTAAATTTGGAACCTCGACGTGCTGATGTCTATCTGCAACGCGCGATCTGTTATGAGATTCTCGGGAATAATTCCAGCGCCTCTGAAGACGTCTTGAAGGCGCAGCAGTTGGGGGCTCCGGTCAGCGCTGAACGCATCAACAATTTAGAGAAAACTCCAGACGTTCCATGAAAAAACGCGTGCGGGATGCATTTGTAAAACAGGTCACGCGAGTCGACTGTTTCTTCGTATCATCACAGCAGACAGCGCTCAAGGCAGCAAACTTCCGATCTTGTTTATAAATTCACTGGTATCAAATTTTTTCGTCTGAGCCAAACAGGCCTGCTGATAATGATGGGGGTCTTTTTTAAGTAGGACGTTCATTTTTTGAATTTCCGAGGCCAATTGTCCGGCATCGATCGAATCGATCAGAACGCCTGTTTGCGGTGTCACGGTTTCACGGTACCCGCCTTCGTTGGCTGCGATCACCGGCTTGCCTGACGCCATGGCTTCAACGAGTGTCATTCCGAAGTCTTCATCGGCGGCGGTGGCGATAAAGCCCTTGCAGTGAGCATAGAGCCGGATCAGCTCGTCAGAATCAACCCAGCTGGTGACCGTGACATTTTCGGGTTTTTGCGCCTGTATCATTTCGGCATAAGATCGGAAATGCTGGGATTGTTCGTAACTTCCGACAATGATGAGTTTTTCATCCGGTAGTTTTCGAAAGGCGTCCATCTGGAGGTTGACGCGTTTATGGCCAATGAGGCGGTTGACGGAAAGCCAATAGTTTTCAGGCGCAAGACATTGGTAGCGTTTTGTCTCAACGGGGGGGTGGATGACTTTTGCCTCGCGGTTAAGATATTTTTTGACGCGGGCAGCGGTATTATGCGAGTTGCAGGCCAATTGATCGACATGACGGACATAGGATCGATTGAGGGTTCGGTTATAGGACGCCCACAGGTCAAACAGGGGACGCTTGAAAGGATGGACCAAGTTTTTCCGTATATAGGCGCAGAGGTCCCAGATCTCCCGAATCGGAGAATGGACGTACCAGAGATTGGGTTTATTGTGAACGGCCGCAGACATCGCCCAATCGCCGGCAATAATAAAAAAATCATAGCAGTTTGTCAGGTTGAGACGGCGAAAATGCCAGAGAGCGATTTGCTGACGGAACGGGGCATTGATCGGGACGTTTCCGATGGAGTAAATGTTGTCAGAGGAAAATCCCATCTTGCGGATTTTGTCGCGATCAATAGTGGTCGTGTAGATATCGGCTTGGAGCTCTCGGGACAGGATCAGCGTGACGATTTCTGCCCCGCCGATATTATCCATGAAATTATGAAAGATCGCGATGTTCATAAAGAGGCCGATGTATAAAATGTCATTTTTCTTTAATCCCCAAGATGCTGAGCATAAAGGATGAAAACAGGGTCTGCATCCCGACGGTCATGAGCAGCAGCGCGAGAATCGCATTTTTAATTTCATTCAGAGGGCCGAAATGCATATGGAGCCATTTCTGAAGAATTCCCCAATAAATTCCGGCGCCGAATACGGTAAAAAGAATCCCAAAAATCCCGACGTGTTCAATGGTGATATAATGATAAAATTTTTCAAAAATGGGGGGTTCATCAAAGTGGGTGATAGCATATGTTTTTGCAAAGAGAGAAAAAATGATCAGCTGATAACCAATGATGATGAAAAGGGCAAAGACAAAAAGGGGGTGTTCTTGAAAACGGATAGTGCCGATTTGAATAAGCTCAAAATAACTTAAGAAAAATCCCAGTATGCCGATACAGAACATTCCTGCTCCGGGCAGAAAAAAAAGAAAAAGCGGGCTGTAGAGGAGCATAAAACGCAAATGGCGCCAACCGTCACTCAGTGATTTCAGCTTGGAACGGCCTAAGCGTTGATTGTAATTCACCGGGACTTGGGCGATTTTTAATTTTAGTTTTTCAGCTTTGATTACCATTTCAGAGGCGAATTCCATGCCGACGGTACGCAGATTAAGACGGTCAAGCGCCGTACGCGTGATGCCGCGCAGTCCGCAGTGAGAGTCCTGAATTGAGGAGCGAAAAAAAAGCCGCAGCAGTCCGGACAGGATGGGGTTTCCGATGTAGCGATGAGCCCAGGGCATGGCGTTTTTATGCATGTGGCCGGCAAAACGGTTGCCGATGACAAAATCATATCCTTGAGAGAGGTTGTCGAGAAAGAGGGGGAGGTGGTCAAAATCATAACTTCCGTCACAGTCAGCAATCAGTAAAAATGTTCCGCCGGATGCTTTGAGGCCGGCCCGGCAGGCGGCCCCGTATCCGCGTTCGCTTTCCTCCAGAAGTTTAACCGAGGGGAATTGTTTTGCGATCGCGCGGCTGTTATCGGTTGAGCCGTTGTCGACAACAAGGATTTCTACCGAGAGCCGGTGCCGTTCAATGACCGTGAGAATATGGTCTAAAGAAGACTTCAGGCCAGATTCTTCATTGAGGCAGGGCAAGATAATGCTGAGTTGGGGGTTTGATTGATTCATAGTTTTAAACGGCAATATTTATCTTAGTTATATCTGAATATAAGATTTTATCAATATAAATATTCGGGAATGCATTCCGTGACTTGTCGTTATTATTTTAGAGAAGGCAGCGCTTAAGAAGGAGGCGGGCGAGATGGCTTAAAAGAATGTAAGGAACGCGGGGCGCAAATGTCTAATAGTTAGCTTATCTAAATATTTTTGGTAGATAACCTTGACATTATAGTTAGCTTGTGTTATATTTCTAGTGAGCTCAGGAGATTGCTTATGGAAGACTTTGATGTTGAACAATTTGATATTGAGCTGGACCCAAATGAACCGGTTTTTATTATCGGGGTTGTGAGTCGCATCGTGGATATTCCGATTTGGACGTTGCGGAAACTGGATGATATGGGCATTGTTTCACCGAAACGGATTGGCAAATGTACCCGGTGTTATTCGAAGGAACAGATTAAGGTTTTAAATTATGTTCATTATTTGATGGGTGAAAAGAGAGTGAATTTGAGCGGAATTAAGATTATTTTGACGATAGAAGACAAGGGGTAAAAATTTTTTGGATGTGATTTGGCACTCGAGTGGCTAGAGTGCCAGAAAACCGTTGATCATTAAACCGCGTAATAAGGACCCGTTATGCAATTTGATAAGTTCACAATGAAAAGTCAGGAAAGTCTTCAGCAGGCGATCCAGATCGCTCAAGGACACAGTCAGCAGCAGGTCGACATCGAGCATCTGATGATAGCCTTTTTGCAAGAACCCAAGGGCGTGGCGGCGACGATCTTGTCCCGTTTGGGAGTTGATCTTGCTGAAGTTCAACGGATATGCCAGGAAGAGATTTCCCGTCGGCCGAAAGTGGAAGGGACGGCGCCTTTTTTATCACAGCGCTTGAACGGCGTGTTACTGGAGGCGCAAAATCAGGCCAGCCGCATGCAGGATGAGTATGTCACTCAGGAGCACGTGCTGCTGGCGCTGTTTAAGGAAGAGTCCAATGCGGTGTCGCAATTTTTGCGCAGACACGGCATTCGGGAGAACGATATCCTTTCGATCCTTAAGGGTGTTCGCGGCGGACAAAAAGTCACAGATCAGAATTCCGAAGAGAGATATCAGGCGCTTGAAAAATATGCCCGTGATCTCACGGAACTTGCCAGCCAGGGAAAATTGGATCCTGTGATCGGTCGGGATGAGGAAATACGCCGGCTGATCCAAGTTCTTTCCCGGCGGACAAAAAATAATCCGGTGCTGATCGGTGAGCCTGGCGTCGGAAAAACCGCCATTGTGGAAGGGCTGGCCCAGCGCATTTTTGAAGGGGATGTGCCGGAAGGATTGAAGAACAAGAAATTAATGGTCCTTGATATGGGCGCGCTGATTGCCGGGGCTAAATTCCGGGGAGAATTTGAAGAGCGGCTGAAGGCTGTTTTGAAAGAGGTGGAATCCAAGGATGGAGAGATTGTTCTTTTCATTGATGAATTGCATACCATCGTCGGAACCGGGAAAGCGGACGGCGCCATCGATGCGGGCAATCTTTTGAAACCGGCTTTGGCCCGGGGGCTCTTGCGTTGTATCGGCGCGACTACTCTGGATGAATACCGTCAGTATATTGAAAAAGATGCGGCTTTGGAACGAAGGTTTCAGCCGGTCATTGTGAGCCAGCCCAGCGTGGAGGATACGATCGCTATTTTGCGCGGGCTTAAAGAGCGTTATGAGGTGCATCATGGAGTGCGCATACAGGACGCGGCGTTGATCGCTGCGGCCACCATGTCGGACCGTTATATTACGGAACGGTTTTTGCCGGATAAGGCCATTGATTTGATCGACGAGGCGGCTTCCCGCTTGAGGATTGAAATTGACTCTATGCCGCAGGAATTAGATGCCGCTGAACGCCGGATACGGCAATTGGAGATTGAGCGACAAGCATTAAAGAAAGAAAAAGACGCCGCGTCCAAGGAGCGTCTGGAAAAGCTGGATGCTGAGGTGGTTCAGTTAAAAGAAGGTTATCAGGCGTTACGCTTGCGATGGCAGGGAGAGAAGGATGTCATTGAGCGGATTCAAAAGATTAAGGCTGAGGAGGAAGAGCTTAAGCATAAGGCTGCTCAATTTGAAAAACAGGGCGAATTGGGCCGCGTGGCGGAAATCCGTTACGGAAAGCTGATCGAATTAGAGAAACAAATGAAGGCTCAGAATGAAAAGCTTCTGCGGATTCAGCAGGCGGGTTCACTTTTAAAGGAAGAAGTGGATGAGGAGGATATTGCGCAGATCGTTTCGAAGTGGACAAAAATCCCGCTTTCAAAATTGATGGAAGGCGAAACGGAAAAACTGATCCATATTGAAGAAGGCCTGCGGTCTAAGGTTGTCGGGCAAGAGGAGGCCATTGAATTGGTTTCAGCCAGTATCCGCCGGTCTCGCACAGGTTTAAGTGATCCCAAGCGCCCGATTGGTTCGTTTATTTTTGTCGGCCCAACGGGTGTGGGGAAGACGGAGTTGGCTCGCTCGCTGGCATGGTTTCTGTTTGATGATTCGGAGGCCATGGTGCGGATCGATATGACCGAATACATGGAGAAACATTCTGTATCGCGCTTAATAGGGGCGCCGCCGGGATATGTCGGGTATGATGAAGGCGGGCAGTTGACCGAGGCGGTTCGCCGTCGGCCGTATTCAGTCGTCCTTTTGGATGAAATCGAGAAAGCGCATCCGGATGTCTTCAATGTTCTTTTGCAGATCCTGGATGACGGGCGCCTGACCGACGGTCAGGGGCGCATTGTGAATTTTAAAAACACGATCATTATTATGACATCCAATATTGGCTCTGAAGAGATCGCGAATTTGGAAGACCGTGCGCAGATCCATAAGCATATTCAGGATTCATTGAAGGGCTGTTTTCGTCCGGAGTTTCTGAATCGTGTGGATGAAACGATCATTTTCAACCGTCTTCAGAAAACAGATCTCATTCACATTGTGGATATTCAGCTGGCAGAAGTGCAGGAACGTTTGAAGGGCCGTCATATTGAGCTAGAGGTTTTGCCGGCGGCAAAGGAATGGCTGGTGGAACATGGATTTGACCCGGCTTATGGAGCCCGTCCGCTGAAGCGCGTTATTCAAAAAAACGTGCAAGACAGAATTGCCCTGGCATTGTTAAAGGGCGCGATTCAGGATCATCAGCGGGTTTCGGTCAGTTGTGGCAAGGCAGGCTTGGAACTGGTTTCTGTTTAATCGGGAGGAAGGGAAAAATCGTTCTTTGACAAAAAGGATTTGTAAAAAACTCTTTTAAAAATTTAAAAATGGGGTTATACTTTTGGCACATCGGTTACAATAGGGAGAAATTATGAGTCCTATTATTATTATGATTGTTTTGGCGTGTGTTGGAGGAATCGCATTTTTAAGCAGTGATTTTTTGACCAACAAAGATCAGCGAAAAAGGCATCTGGAGGCCTTGGTCAAGCTTTTGGATGCAAAGATCTCACAGATCGAGGCGCGTCCGAATTGTTATTGTTTGGAATTTGAATATCGGCATCAGCAATTCAGCTATGAAGATATTGAGGATAAAATTTCAGATAAGGCGCAGTATCGAGGGTATCTCAAGCTTCAAACTCCGCTTGATTTGACATTGAGTATTACTGAGCGCCTGCGCACTCAAATCCGTTCTAATTCGCCGGCATTTGGAGATGTCGCGCATGAAGAGGACAGTTGGCGGGCCAGCATAGTTCAGCTTCCGGCAAGTCTGAAAGAGTTTAGTGCATTCTCTAATATGCCGGATCTGGCAAGTCGGCTTTTCGCAGATGAGGCGGTAGCTCGTATTTTCGGGAAGTATAAAAATCGGGATCAGCGGGGCAAGCCCTCTTTGTCTTTGGAAATTGTTGATGGAATCATTTTTTTGCGTTTTTATCCGCCAGGAGATCTGAATCCGTCTATTTCAGATTTACGCAATAATGTGCCTTTGATCGAAAATTTTTTGGAAGATATGCTGATCGTGAGTGCTTGTGTGTCTCGCCTCAAAGAAGACCAGAAATAGTTAACCCATTTAATTTGAGTAGGTTATGTTTTTGATAGAGCCCGCCTGTCAGAGATTGACAAGCAGAACTTTTTTGTTATAATAGCGCTTTAGCAATCTCATTATTTGAGTGCTAAAATTTTCAAAAGAAACGTCAGGGGCGAAATATTTAAGAGGAGTTGGGGGGGTATGACAACAAAGCAATCGATCTATCAAGAACGCAAAGAGCGGGTCTTGGGCATTGTGGTCAATGAATACATCCGTGCTGCGACTCCAGTGAGTTCGTCTTATATTGCCAAGAGTTATTTTCTAGATGTGAGTCCGGCCACGATCCGTAATATTCTCGCGGAGCTTGAAGTTGAGGGGTTTTTGACTCATCCGCACACGTCCGCTGGCCGGTTGCCGACACAGGACGGGTATCGTTTTTATGTGGATAACATCATGAATGAAATTTCCCTGCTGGAAGAGCAGAAGGAAACTATAAAAAAAGAATATGAGGAAGAAACCCGGAATCTTGAACGGATGCTGGAAAAAACGACACAGATGATCTCGGATTTGACTCAGTATACGAGCATCGTAAGCGTGGATGGAAGTCATGATTTGGTTTTCTGCAGCGGGCGGCGTTTTGTCGTGGAATATCCCGATTATCAAGACATTCAAAAAATTCGTAGTATTTTGTCGGTTCTTGAGGAGAAAGAACAGCTGATCTTGCTGATCAATTGTGAATTGCAAAAGCGGGTTCAGGTTTTTATCGGGCAGGAACTTGCCTGTAAGGAAATGAGTGAATGCGCGGTGGCGATTTCACAGTATTCTCTGCATGACGGACGGACTGGCCGTTTGGCGGTTCTAGGTCCTTCCAGAATGAATTATGAAAAAGTGGTTTCCACCTTGGGGTATTTATCAAATTTGATGAATGAACTATGAGGTCGTTTATGAGCAAGAAAGAACATTGTAAAGGGCAGAAGAATGATCCTTGCTGCTGTGGTGAGGAAAAGGCGCCGGTAGAGTCTGCGGCGTCAGAACCGGATACAACCATCGAAGTGAGGCTGTCTGAGTATCAAGCCCTTCAGGAGCAGGCAAAGGACAGCAAAGATAAATACTTGAGAATTTTGGCAGAGTTTGAGAATGTCCGCAAACGCAATGAGCGGGACAGAATGGAATTCGTCAAGTATGCCAATGAAGGTTTGATCAGCGAATTTTTGTATGTTCTTGACGACCTGGAGCGTTCCGTTGAAACGGCCCGCGCGAAACATCAGGACTATGATTCCTTTATTCACGGCGTAGAGATGGTGATGAAAAGGGTCTATGCGCTGCTCAAAAAACAGGGCGCTGAACCGATTGAAGCAGTCGGAAAGATGTTTGATCCGCATATGCATGAGATTTTGATGCAGACTCCCAGTCAAGAGCAGGAAAATGGAATGGTGATTCAGGAGCTGCAAAAAGGCTATCGGATCGGAGACAGAGTTCTGCGGACGGCTAAAGTGGGCGTTGTCGTGAATGTTTCTCCGGATGAATCAGGAAACAGCGCGGAGCTTGATCAAAATTCAGTTGAGCCGGAAGAAGGCTCGGTTCAGGAATAAATTTTAATTCAAAGGTAACGTTGTAAAAAGTTTTTAGCTAGGAGGAGAATCATGGCAAAAGCAATTGGAATTGATTTAGGAACATCAAACTCTGCCGCTGCAGCGATGGAAGGCGGACGCGCGGTTATTTTGCCTTCCGCTGAAGGGGCTGGTGTGGCTTCGGGAAAGGCGTTCCCGTCTTTTGTGGCATTTACCAAAGATGGTCAGCGTTTAGTCGGAGAACCGGCTCGCCGGCAGGCTCCCATTAACTCTGAAGGGACCATCTATGCAGCAAAGCGGAAAATGGGAACAGATTATAAATTTAAAGTTTTTGATAAGGAATTTACTCCGCAGCAGGTGAGCTCGTTCATTCTGCAAAAGATCAAAGCGGACGCGGAAAAGTATTTGGGAGAAACCGTGGATGAGGCCGTTATCACGGTTCCTGCCTATTTCAATGATAATCAGCGGCAGGCGACCCGGGATGCCGGGGAGATTGCCGGGCTTAAAGTGCTGCGGATTATTAATGAGCCGACAGCGGCTTGTTTGGCTTATGGTTTGGACAAGGCCGGCAAAGACCAGAAGATCATGGTTTTTGATTTCGGCGGCGGAACGCTGGATGTTACGATCATGGAAATGGGATGGGATGAAGGACATAAAGCAGCCACGTTTGAAGTTTTATCGACAAGCGGCGACAATGAACTCGGTGGGACAGATATGGACAATGTGCTGATCAATCATATTTGTGAAGAGTTCAAAAAAACAAGCGGCATTGATCTGAAGAACGACAAGATGGCGTTTCAGCGTCTGCGGGAAGCTGCGGAGAAGGCCAAGGTGGAGCTTTCAAGCACGATCTCAACAGAGGTCAATCTCCCCTTTATTACAGCGGATGCCAGCGGCCCAAAACATTTGGCCATGACCATTGAGCGCTCGAAACTGGAGTCTTTGGTCGGTCCGATCGTGGATCGCTGCCGTCAGCCGATCATTCGTGCGCTTAAGGATTCTTCTGATAAAATTGGCGAGCAGATCAAAGTGGACCGGGTGATCATGGTTGGAGGTCCGACACGCATGCCTTGCGTTCAGGCGTTTGTTGAGCGCGAAGTCGGCCAAACGATTGAGGGTGGGATCGATCCGATGGAGTGCGTGGCATTGGGCGCCGCGATTCAGAGCGGCATTATTAAAGGCGAAGCAAAAGAAGTTCTGCTGCTGGATGTGACGCCGTTGTCTTTGGGGATTGAAACCATGGGTGGGATCTTTACAAAACTTATTGAGCGCAATACAACGATCCCCGCGAAAAGAAGTCAGATCTTCTCGACAGCCGAGGACAATCAGCCGGCGGTGACGATTCGGGCGCTTCAGGGCGAACGCCAAATGGCTAATGATAATACGGAATTGGGACGTTTTGATCTGGTGGGGATTCCGCCAGCACCGCGGGGTGTTCCGCAGATCGAAGTGTCTTTTGATATCGACACGGACGGGATCGTTCATGTTTCAGCTAAAGATAAGGGAACCGGCAAGGAGCAGAGCATTAAGATCACCTCGCCGCATAAACTGTCAGAAGAAGAGATCAATAAAATGGTCAAAGAATCTGAGCAGTATGCCGAGGAAGATAAAAAACGTAAGGAAGACGCCGAAATTCTCAATCAAGCCAACACGATTGTGTATGCGACTGAGAAATCGTTAAAAGATTACGGAGATAAAGTTTCCGCTTCAGAGAAGGAAAACATTGAGAAGGAAGTTAAGACTCTCAAAGAAGCGATCGAGAAGAAAGACAACGCAGCCATCAAAACGGGCATGGAGTCGCTTCAGAAGGCAAGCCATAAGTTGGCTGAAGAGGTTTATAAGGCGACAGCCTCACAGCAGGCGGCGCAGGGGCAGGGAGCAGATGCTCAGCCTCAGCCTGAAGCGGGAGCTGCGGGAGATTCTCAAAAACAATCCGGCGGTAATGACAATAAAGATGATGTCATTGACGCGGATTTTAAAAGTGAATAAAGACACTACGGCACGATGACACTAAAAATCAACTAGTGTCCCAGTGCCTTTAAAAAATACATGAAAAAAGACTACTACGAAATTTTAGGCTTAAACCGTGATGTCAGCGCGCAGGACATTAAGAAGAAATACCGTTCCTTAGCGCTCAAGTATCATCCGGACCGCGTGCCTCAAGATCAGAAAAAGGAGGCGGAAGAAAAATTTAAGGAAATTTCTGAGGCCTATGGCGTTTTATCTGATGCTGAGAAGCGCAAGATGTATGATCAGCATGGACATGCCGGCATTGACCGGAATTTTACCTCTGAAGACATTTTCAGGGGAGCTGATTTCAGCGGCTTTGGAGATCTGGGAGATATTTTCAGTCAGTTTTTCGGCGGTGGCGGCGGCGGTGGTGGATTTGATTTTTTTGGAGGAGGCTCGAGCGATGGGGCAAGGCAGGCCCGGCCGCGCAAAGGACGGGATATTCAGTATGAAATGGAAGTCACATTAGACGAGGCGTTCGCCGGAGCCACGAAAAAAATCACGGTTCCCCGTTATGAACATTGCGTGGATTGTAACGGTTCCGGGGCTAAGAGTAAGGATACGATCAAAACATGTTCAACCTGTGGCGGTTCGGGACAGGTTGTGATGTCCAGCGGGTTTTTCCGTATGGCGCAAACCTGTTCTGCTTGCGGCGGCCAAGGACGGGTTGTGACCGAGCATTGCCCAAAATGCGTCGGTCGCGGCATGGTCAAGGTGACGCGCCATATTGAGGTCACGGTACCGGCAGGGGTTGATAATGACAGCCGCATGCGCGTCAGAGGTGAGGGCGAGGTCGGGGCCGGAGGAGCCGGTGATCTGTATTTGTATATTCTTTTAAAAAAGCACCCGATTTTTCGCAGAGTCAATGTGGATATTGAAATGGATTTGGGGATCAGTTATATTCTGGCAGCTCTCGGTGGAGAGATGGCGGTTCCGACTTTAAGCGGTGAGGTCAAAATGAAAATACCGGCCGGCACGCAAAGCGGGAAGGTTTTTCGTCTGAAAGGCAGAGGCATGCCGATTTTACGGGGGAATGCCTTTGGGGATCAATATGTTCGGGTGATGATCGAAGTGCCGAAACGTTTATCAGCAGTGGAACGCGAGCATCTTGAAGAGCTGGCGCGGCTGGCAGGGGTTTCGGTGGAACAAGGCAAAGAGTCTGCCATGGAAAGAGTAAAAAAGATCTTTAAATAAGCAGTGTGCGGATTGTGTCGTTCATTTATCAGGGAGGGAAGGATGCCTACATATCAATACGAGTGCAGCGGCTGTGATCATGCTTTTGAGCAGATGCAGTCTATGACCGAGGCGAAGCTTATAACATGCCCTGTCTGCAAGAAGAAAACGCTGCACCGCTTGATCGGGAGCGGATCAGGTTTGATTTTTAAGGGAAGTGGGTTTTATCAGACGGATTACAAAAATAAGCCGTGTCCTCAAAAGACATGTCCTGCTCAGGCCAGCGGGTCAGGCGGGGGATGCCCGGTTGCGGGAAATTGCCAAGGGTAAAAGCTTTTTTGAATCATGCCCAGGAAAAAAGAGATTTTGTTCCTGGGCGTTCTTATGTGTTGGAAATAAATAAGTTATGCATTGGTTGGTTTTTTTGAAGAATTCATTACTATTAATAATAGTATTCTGTTATTATTTTTTAGCCATATAATTATAATTTTATCGTTCATTTGAACAAAAAGGGTGTGTCTCCCCGCGGGATCTCTTATGACAGAAATAAAACCATTTTCAGCTGTATTTTACAACGAGAAGAAGATCGATGATTTAAACCTCGTGATGTGTCCGCCTTATGATGTGATCTCTCCGGAGCAGCAGAAGGCGTATCATAAGCTTTCGGATAAGAATTTTATCAGGATCATGCTGGCCGAGCAAAAAGCCTCGGACACGGAAAAGGAGAATCGCTACACGCGGTCTAAAATAATTTATCAGAAGTGGCTTGAGGATGGAGTTTTGATTCAGGATGACCGTCCGTGCATTTATTTTTACCGGCAGGAATATAAAGTCTTGGGCACGCGTCACAGCCGTCTCGGGTTTATTTCTCTGATGCGGATTCAGGATGAAGAAGGGGCCAAGGTCTATCCTCATGAGAAAACACACGCCGCTGCGAAGGAAGACCGTTTTAAGCTTTGGGATTCTTTGAACGCCTGTTTGAGCCCGATTTTTGTGTGTTTTGCGGATCGAGAAAAGAAAGTGGAAAAGATTTTTGCGCATGAAGTCTCAAGAACCGCTCCGTTCAGGGATATCCTGGATCAGGATGGGGTTCACCACATTATGTGGCGCGTGGCAGATGAGGCCTTGATCGCACATATTGTGGGGGCTTTGCATGACCAGCCGGTGTTTATTGCCGATGGTCATCATCGTTATGAAGTTGCCCGTCAAATCAGGAATACGCGTATTGCCCAGGGCGGAAAGAAGAACGGCAAGGAAGCGTACAATTATTTGATGACCTATTTCACAAATATGGATTCCAAGGACCTTCAGATTTTCCCGATGCATAGAATTGTTAAGACGTTTCCGGATGATTTTGCGCTCTTAGATGAGTTTTTCAGGGTGGATCGCGTTAAAAAGCCGGAGGAGCTTCTGGTCATGGCGGCGAAGGCCGGCCAGAATGAGCATACGTTTGGTTTGTATATGAAGAACGGCATGTGGCTTTTGCGCTTAAAGAACAAAATTCTGATCGATAAAATGGTCAAAGAGGGATCGCCGGAGTATAAGCATTTAGATGCCGCTATTTTAAAGGCGTTTATTTTTGATCAGATTGGCGTTCCGTCCGAAGATATCACGTATACAAAAGATATGAGCGATATTATCCGGATGGTGGACGGCGGTGAGGCAAAGGCGGGATTTGTCATGAATCCGGTCCGTATTCAGCAGCTCAAGAATATTGCGCTCAACGGCGAGAAAATGCCTCCGAAGACAACATATTTTTATCCGAAATTGTTGTCCGGTTTAACAGTTTATAAATTTGATTCGTAACAGGGATTCTAATATCAGCGTCTGACTGATTCGGTTGATACGATCAGGGTTTGGATTTTTGATATTAGAATTTTTATTAGGCGGAATTTTTAAGGAGACGTCATGTCTTTGTTCGGTCGGCAGAAATATACGCTGGTCAAGGTCAAGAAGAAAAACATTCCCGAAGGCATTTGGTCCAAGTGCCCGGAATGCGAAGCGCCCATTTATGTCAAAAATCTCAAAGACAATTTCAGTGTCTGTTTGAACTGTAAATATCATTTCACACTGACAGCCCGGGAACGCATTGTTCTGTTAATTGATGAGGGTTCTTTTGAGGAGCTCGACACGCAATTGAGATCCAAAGATCCTCTCAAATTTAAAGGTCCGAAAACCTATGAGGCGAAACTGTTGGCAGATCAGAAGCACACCGGTTTGGAAGATGCCGTCATCACGGGAAAAGGCAAGATCCGCGGATATGAAAGTTATTTGGGTGTGACGGATTCGCAGTTCATTATGGGTTCGATGGGTTCTGTTGTGGGGGAACGTGTGACGCGCATGATTGAGAAGGCCACTGAACATCAAAAACCGGTGATCATTGTTTCGGGTTCAGGCGGCGGGGCCCGCATGTATGAGGGGATGTTTTCACTGATGCAGATGGCCAAAACCTGCGCGGCGTTACGGCGGCATCATGAGGCCGGAGGGCTTTATATTTCGGTCTTGGCCAACCCGACGATGGGTGGGGTTATGGCGTCTTTCGCCGGCGTGGGGGATGTGATCATCGCAGAACCGAAGGCGCTTATCGGTTTTGCCGGCCCCCGGGTTATTGAACAGACGACCCGGCAACGTTTGCCGGCAGGGTTTCAGCGTTCAGAATTTTTATTGGCTCACGGATTGATTGATATGATCGTAGAGCGTAAGGATCTCAAGAAGACGTTGGCCGGCATTATCGAATATTCAAAGACGCAATGAATTCATTGCGCGGCGCAGGATTTTTTCAGAAGCACTCCATTCTTCAAATCTAGAGAAGCGGGAAGCCGTCATGTCGCAGATCAGCTTAAAAAACGTGAGCAAGCTTTACAAGGGCGGTACGGTCCGTGCGGTGGATCGTGTCAATCTGGGGATTGAGAATAAAGAATTCCTGGTTTTGGTGGGCCCCTCCGGCTGCGGAAAGTCCACGACATTGCGGATGATCGCTGGCCTTGAGGAAATTTCCGAGGGAGATATCTGGATCGGGGATCGAAAAATCAATGATGTTCCGGTCAAAGATCGGAATATTGCGATGGTCTTTCAGAATTATGCGCTTTATCCGCACATGACCGTGTTTGAGAATATGGCGTTTGGTTTAAAGCTGCGCAAATACCCGAAAAAGGAAATCGAGCGGCGCGTGGTTGAGGCGTCTGAAATCTTGGGGATCAAGCGGTATTTGGAACGAAGGCCGAAACAGCTTTCCGGCGGGGAGAGGCAGCGTGTGGCGTTAGGGCGGGCGATTGTCCGTAAACCGCAGGCCTTTCTTCTTGATGAGCCGCTGAGTAATCTCGATGCTAAAATGCGCGTGCAGATGCGGACCGAGATTCATAAATTGCGGATCCGGCTGCAGACCACCTTTGTGTATGTGACCCATGATCAGACGGAGGCGATGACGCTCGGGGACCGCATTGCGGTCATGCGTGACGGAACGCTTCATCAATGCGCGGATCCGATGACTCTTTATGATAAACCGGTCAATAAATTCGTGGCCAGTTTTATCGGTTTGCCGCCCATCAATCTGATGGACGGCCGGATCATCAAGAAAGACCGTAAATATTATTTTGATGAGGGGCGTTTTAAGGTTGAAATTGTTCAAGCCATGCATGTTAAGATCGCGCCTTATGAAGGAAAAGACGTCACCTTCGGGATCCGGGCGGAAGATGTCTATGACAAGCTGTTTACATCTGAGGCATCACCGGATAATACGGTTAAAGCGATCTGTGAAGTTGTTGAACCGATGGGTGCCGAGGTATACTTATACTTAAACTCGGGGAAAAACACTTTTATTGCTCGTGTCGGAGCGCATAATCGTCCGGATATCAATCGGGATATGGATATGGTATTCGACATGAATAAGGTGCATTTCTTTGATAAAGATACAGACCAGACAATTATTTAATTCCCGGCGGGCTTTGGGATTTGTTTTGAGTCTTCCCTTAGCCGGGTTTTGTTTTTATGTCCGTTTCTCAGAGCCTTCTTTTCTTCTTCCCTTATGTTTGGCGTGCTTATTTTTATTGATTGTTTTTGTTTATCTGCATTTCCGTCTAGTCTGGCTGCGCGCCGAAACCGAACTCAAGCGTCAGGATTTTCAAGAGAAAGCCAATCTGCTGGAGTCCCAGATCGAGCGGCAATGGATCGCGCTGAAATCCGCGCGAAAAAAGCTCGTCGATTATTTTGAACTTAAGACGCTTGCTGAGAAATTAAATCAAAGTTTTTCTCTCTCCGAAACCTCCCATATTTTATCGACCGAAGTCAGCAAGCTTTTCGGGCATAAAGATTTGACCGTCATTCTCTATATTTTTCACTCGAAGACCGGCGAGCTGGGGATTTCTGCCTCTCATAGGGGGCAGATCGAAGTGAACATAAAAGCCAAAAAGGGGGATGTCTACGATCAGTGGGTCGCCAAGAACATGCAGCCGTTATTGATCGAGGATATTGCGTGTGATTTCCGTTTTGATGCGGAAAAAATCAAAGTGGAAGATGATCGGGCGATCTGTTCGCTGATGAGCGTTCCGATGATGATCGGCAATAAGGCGATCGGCATTCTCCGCATTGACACCCCGGTTGAAAATTATTTCCAGACAGAAAATATCCGCCTCTTGTCGACGGTCGGTGATCTGGGAGCGGTCGCCATTGAGAACGCGCAGCTTTATGAAAAAATCGAAGAACTTGCCATTCGCGACAGTTTAACGGAACTGTATTTGCGCCGTCACTTTCTGCAGCGGCTGGCTTATGAAATCAACCGTGAGATCCGGCAGAAGAAAGAGTTGTCCTTTATCATGGTGGATCTGGATTATTTTAAAAAACACAATGATCAGTTCGGGCATATGGCCGGAGATATCGTTTTAAAAAGCGTCAGCCTGCTGTTGATGGAGATGTTCAATATCCCGGGCAGTCTGATTTGCCGTTACGGCGGGGAGGAGTTTGCCATATTTTTGCCGGACTGTTCCAAGGAGCGAGCGGCGCAGTTGGCGGAAAAGTTCCGGGAGAAAGCGGCGGAACAGACATTTTATCTCCGTCGGCAAATGGCGCAGATCACTGTTTCGATCGGCGTCGCCTCCTTGCCTCAAGATGGAATTTTGCGGGAGCAGCTCATTGAGGCGGCTGATCGGGCTTTGTATCGGGCCAAACAGGAAGGGCGTAACCGTGTCTGTGCTTCTTAAAGGGGAAAAGGGAGCGTTATGATCGTGGCCGGTATTTTACTTTTGCTGTACTGCGTGGCAACAGCCGTTGCGATGGGCTACTATGTCATTCTCCGCCGGGAAGACTCCGAACTGGAGGTTTTAAAAGCCAAGGAGCATTTTCAGAAATATATCCTGCAGGAAGACAGTATTCTGAAAGAAAGGCAGGAACTGGAGGACAAGGTCAGCAGAGTCTATACGCTTTATGACATCACCAAAGAGATCACAAAAACATCTGATGATGATGAGGCCTTTCAAATTTTTCAGCAGCGGCTGCGTGATCAGGCCCAATATGAGTATTGTCTTCTGCTGAGCCCGTTATCCAATGAATTGGCCGCCCTGAAGAAGGCCTCGGATCATTTTATTTTTCCGGTTAAGGGGAAGAAGGAGCTTCTGGGATATTTGGCCATTAAGGGAGGACGGGAGGAGGAGAAAGATACGATTGAGATCTTGACCAATCAGTTCGCCCTTGCCCTTCGACGCATTCATTTGTACAAGGAAATCGAACGGCTCGCGATCACCGACGGCTTAACACAAGTGTTTACCCGGCGTTATTTGATGGACCGGTTTGCCGAGGAAATGAACCGCGCCAAGGCCAAGAATGTCAATCTGGCGTTTTTAATGCTGGATATTGATCATTTTAAAGGTATCAACGACAATTATGGGCATTTGGCCGGGGACCATGTGTTGAGAGAGGTGGCGAAGGTCATTAAGGAAACCGTGCGCGAAATCGATATTGTGGGGCGTTTCGGCGGGGAGGAATTTTCGGTGATTTTACCGGACACCAACCGTGAAGGGGCTCATTATGTTGCCGAACGTGTGCGAGCTGCGGTTGAGGTCCGTATGATTCATGCCTATGACAAGGATATTCATGTGACCGTAAGCGTTGGCTCAACTGCATTTCCCAATGACGGCAGGAAAATGGCTGAATTGATCGATAAATCCGACTGGGCATTGTACCGGGCCAAAAAGCTCGGCCGCAATCGGGTCTGCGCGTTTGGGGTATACGAGGAATAAAACGTAAATGGGACACGGGATGCAAGAAGGAAGAAGGAAGAAGCGTGATGGATGAAACAAATGGAAACACATTGAAATAGACGGAAACAAAAAAAACAATACACAAATTTCAGGAAAATCAAAGCCGACAAATAAAAAAATTTGAAATATTTTGAAGTGAAATAAGCACATCAAGAATAAAAAACCGACCACGCAATAATTTGTTCAGTCCCCATTTTCCTCCGGTTTCTACTTATCTCAATATATTTCAATGTGTTTCAATGTATTTCAATATATTTCAATATATTTCAATCATGTTTTAATGTATTTCAATGTGTTTTTCGATATTTTTCAGGATTTTTTACTCCATCCTTCGCCAAATTCAGGGCTTCCTTTGGTCGCATTGTACGCTACTCGCTGCACGTGATTAGTTGAATTCCGTCTTGCAACAAAACCATTTTTCCATTAGAATAATTCCGCTTCTTTAATATCAATATAAATATTAAAACTATGAAAAAATATACCGTAGGCGTGGATGTTGGCGGGACAAATATCAAGATCGGTCTCATTGATCCAAAGGGCTCGGTTTTTCACCGAACCCGTTTAATCACAAAAACTTATGGTTCTGATAAGCAGCGGCTGATCAAGGTATTGGCTGAGGCGGTCTTAACGCTTATTTCAGAAAGCGGAATTTCTAAGAAACAAGTTCAAGGGGTTGGTATTGGGTTGCCGGGTTTGATCAATCCCAAAGACGGTATCGTTATTTTCCTTCCGAATATTCCGGGCTGGCGTAATGTTCCCTTAAAAGCAAAACTGGAAAAGTGTTTAGGTTTGCCGGTGTACCTGGAGAATGATGTCAATCTCATCACTCTTGGTGAGTGGGGGTTTGGCGCAGGGCATGGATGCCGCAACATGGTGGGGATGACTTTGGGAACAGGTGTCGGCGCCGGACTCATCCTGGATGGGAAACTGTATCGGGGTGCGGGGTTTGCCGCCGGTGAGCTCGGTCATATGCCGATCAATTTCAAAGGGCCCAAATGCAACTGCGGATCGTTTGCCTGCTTTGAAACGTTTGTCGGCAACACCCGGCTGCAAAAGCGTGCCGAAGCGATCTTCAAACGTAAAGGCATAGCCCTGGAAGATGTTTTTCGATTGGCGAAATCCGGGGATGCTCAGGCGCTGCGGTTTTGGCAAGAAGCGGGTGAGCTGATCGGGACCGGCTTGATCGGCATGGTCAATCTGCTGAATCCAACACATATTGTGATCGGCGGCGGCGTATCGCGCAGCCATCAATTTTTATTTCCGGCGGTTCGACGGGCCATTAAGGCGCGGGCCATGGCCGTTCAGGGGAACATGGTCCGGATCGTACGCGCCCGTCTGGGTGATGACGCCGGTATTATCGGGGCTCAAATTCTGGTTAACCAAGAACAGCAGGTCAAATAATATGAGAAAAATTCTTATTCGGTGCGCGGGTGTGATGTTCTGTATGCTTCTGATGAGCCCTTTGAACGGATATGCCCAGCAGGAACTGTCCTCGGTTGAGATCAACGGCGATCAAATGGAATATTCGGTTGAAGAGAATAAGGTCATCGCCAGCGGGAACGTCACGGTATCCCGGGGTGATGTTCTTCTGACGGCAGACCGGATCGAATATGATCGGGATTCGCAGGAAGCCGAGGCCATGGGCAATGTTATTCTTGAACGCAACGGACAGCGTGTCGAAGGCAATCAGATGACCTTTAACTTTAAAACCATGACCGGTGGTTTTGAGGAGCCGGAAATGGTTGCCCCGCCGTTGTTCGGCAAGGGGAAGCGTATTATGCGGTTAGAGGATGAGCATTTCCGGATCGATGACGGTTATGTGACCACGTCGGATTTCGATAATCCTGAAACACGGCTGAAGGCGCGCACCATTGATGTGTATCCGGGAGACAAGGCTGTCGCGCGTAGTGTAAAATTTAAGATCGGCAAAGTGCCGGTGTTTTATCTGCCGCGCTATACCGTTGATCTTGCCAGACGCAAGCCCACGATCATCCTGACACCCGGATATTCCGGCGAGTGGGGAGGGTTTGTGCTCGGCCGTTATCACAATAATAGTCTGAAAAATCATCAACTGGTTTTTCATGCGGATACGCGCGAACGCAAAGGATTTGCCTGGGGCGTGGATGATGCGTATCAAACGCAAAATTTCGGGACCGGCATTTTACGAACATATTACACTCATGAGCGGGATATCGGCAATGTCCGGATCTGGGATGAGAATAAACTGGCCGTGGAAAAAGAACGGTATAAGGTGGAATGGCAGCACAAGTGGAATGTGGATGAGCAGACAACCGTGACGTCCCAGTATTACCGGCTGAGTGACGGTGATTTTTTAAAGGATTATTTCGAGCCGGAATTTGACCAGAATTCCACGCCGAAGAGCTATGTGGTGGCGACAAAAGCGCTCTCTTACGGAACGGTGGCCGCGCGTACCGATTACCGGGTGAATCCGTTTACGGCAGCCGTTGAGAGGCTTCCGGAGGTCAGTTATTCTTTGCCGAGCATGGAGGTTTTCGATTCAGAGTTCTATTTGAAGAACAGCAGCTCGTATTCCAATTTGGTCAAAAAGCAAGCCAAGCCCAGCGATTTCAATGACCGCCGGACGCAGCGCGCGGATTTTGCCAATGAACTTTCCCGGCCATGGAAGATCGGATTTATTGAAACACGTCCCTTTGCTGGAATGCGTCAGACCTATTACAGCCGCGCGGTCAACCAGGATGATTATAACACGGTGCGCGGTATTTTTGAGACAGGGATGGATGCCAGCACCAAATTTTATCGTGTCTATAATGCCCAAACCAATATGTTCGGCCTGGATATTCATCAGCTGCGGCATATCATCACGCCGTCGTTGGCCTATCTGTACAGGCATGATCCTACGATTTCGGTCAGGGAACTTGATCAATACGACGGGATTGACGCGCTTACGCATCAAGACCGGGTCAAGCTGTCTGTGGAAAACAAGTTCCAAACAAAACGGGATGAGCAGAGCGTGGACCTGATCCGCAGCACGGTCTATACCCATTATCTGTTCAGGGAAGAGGGCCCGCGTAATGACAAATGGGATAATTTGTTTCTGGATGTCGAGGTCACTCCGTATGATTGGCTGGGATTTTATGCGGACAGCGAATATGATGTTGATCTTAAAGATGTCAAAACCGCCAATTTTGAAGTGTATATCAATGATCCCGGCAAGTTGTGGCATGTCCGCATCTCTGATCGTTACCAGAGACAACTTGATAATCAGATCGATACTGAGCTTGGCCTGAAGCTGAACCCGAAATGGGATTTTCGCGTTCGTCAGCGTTATGATCTTAAGGCCGGGCAAAGCAAAGAACAGGAATACAGTTTTGTGAGGGATCTTCATACGTGGCTGATGGAGTTGACATTCAATAAGAGAGAATTTAACGGTGAAGAAGTTTGGCTGATATTTTCATTAAAAGAATTTCCGGATATGAAACTCGGCATCAATCGCGGATGGAGCGGCGGGGCTGAGCGTCCAGGCACACAATAAAGCATCGATTTTCGACCGAAAGGATGGGGTGTATGAATATAGCAGTGATCGGCGCAGGATATGTAGGGTTGGTTACCGGCGTGTGTTTGGCGGAGATCGGCCACCAGGTGATCTGTATTGACAACGATGAGAAAAAGATCAAAGGCCTGAATCAGGGCGTATGTCCGATTTATGAGCCCGGCCTTGCAGACATGATGGCGCATTTGTGCAAGAAGAAGCGGCTGACGTTTACCACCTCTATCCGTCAGGCCACACAAAAATCGGACGTGATCTTTATCGCGGTCGGAACACCTTCCAAGAAGAACGGCGATGCGGATCTGACCTATGTTGAGAATGTGGCCCGACAGATCGCCGAAAACATGGATTGCTATAAGCTGATCGTTGAAAAGTCCACGGTTCCGGCGGAGACCGGCCAGAGAGTCAAGCGCACGATCATGCTCAATCTTCCGCAGAAACACCGTAAAGGCGCAAAGCAGGCCATTGTCTTTGATGTGGCTTCGAATCCCGAATTTTTGAGGGAGGGTTCGGCCATTGAAGATTTTATGAAGCCGGATCGGGTGGTGGTCGGCGTAGAGTCCAAGCGCGCCGAGGAATTATTGCGGGAAATTTATAAGCCGTTGAAACCGAAAATGGTGGTGACCAATATCAATTCGGCGGAGATCATCAAACACGCCTCCAATTCATTTTTGGCCACAAAGATCTCATTTGCCAACGCCCTCGCGCAAATCTGCGACCGGGTCGGGGCGGATGTGCTCAAAGTCGCCGAAGGCATGGGGCATGACAAGCGGATCGGCCGGGCCTTTCTCAACGCCGGGGTCGGTTATGGCGGGAGCTGTTTCCCAAAGGACGTGGATGCTTTTATCCGTTTAAGTCAGCGCAGCGGTTATGAATTTGAATTATTGAAAGAAGTCCGTAATATCAATGAGGCGCAGAAAAAAGCTTTTGTGCATTTGATCGAGGATAAACTGTGGATTCTGAAAGGCAAGACGATCGGGGTGCTGGGGCTGGCTTTTAAGCCGGACACGGATGATATGCGTCAAGCTCCGTCGACGGACATTATTCAGATGTTTTTGGCCGAAGGGGCCCAGGTCCGGGTGTATGATCCGCAGGCTATGGAGAACGCGAAAAAGGTTTTGAAAAAGGTGGTTTATTCTAAAGATGTCTACACGATGGTTAAAGGGTGCGATTGTCTGGTGCTGTTAACCGAATGGGAGGAATTCAGCCGCTTGGATTTCGCGCGGATCGTGAAATTAATGAAACAGCCGATTCTTTTTGATGGGCGGAATTTTTATAGCCATCAAAATCTGGAACGGTTGGGGTTCGAATATTATGGGATCGGCCGCGGCCAGAACGGCGCGAAGGGGTCTGTTTAGAGAAAGGGAGGGCGGAGGGATGAGCACGCAGCTTTTAAGAAAGCTTAGAACGAAAAAGGCGGTTATTTCTGTCCTGGGCTTAGGGTATGTCGGATTGCCGTTGGCCGTCAATTTCGCGAAAGTGGGATTTAAGGTCTATGGGCTGGATACGGATGAGGATCGTGTCAACAGAGTTTCAGCGCATAAAAGTTATATCGCCGATATTCCGCAGAAGGAACTGGCGAGTGTTGTGCGCAGCGGCCATCTTTCGGCATCCACGGATTTTGAACATTTGGCGGAAACGGATGTCGTGATCATCTGCGTGCCGACTCCTTTAAAAAGCAAATATACGCCGGATGTTTCGTTCATCATGGGCGCGGTCAGGACGCTTCGGAAATATTTAAAGCGGGACGTTCTGGTTGTGCTGGAGAGTACGACCTATCCGGGCACCACACGGGAAATGATTCGGCCGGAATTGGAAAAGTCCGGGCTGAAAGCAGGGAAAGATTTCTTTCTGGCGTTTTCGCCGGAGCGCATTGATCCGGGCAACAAGACGTATGATGTCACGCGTATTCCGAAAGTCGTTGGCGGCCTGGATGCCAAGAGCACCGCCTTAACCAAAGAGCTGTATTCCAAGATCATCAAAGTCATTCATGTGGTTTCTTCCGCGGACGCGGCGGAGATGACCAAATTGCTGGAGAATTCGTTTCGGATCATCAATATCGGGTGGATCAATGAAGTGGCCATGATGTGCGAAAAGATGGGGATCGATATTTGGGAAGTCATTGAAGCCGCCAAAACAAAACCGTTCGGCTTTATGCCTTTTTATCCCGGGCTTGGCGTCGGAGGTCATTGTATTCCGGATGACCCGCTCTATTTATATTGGAAGGCGCGGCGCTATGGATTTGATTCAAAATACATTAAGCTCTCGGCCGATACCAACGCGCAGATGCCGGCTTATGTCGTCGGGCGCATTGCGCAAGTTCTTCAGGACAGAGGAAAGACATTGAAGGAGTCCAGGATCCTGGTCATGGGGGTTACCTATAAAAAAGATGTGCGGGATTTGCGCAAGTCTCCGCCGTTGAATCTGATCGGGCTCTTTCAGGAGCAGGCGGCGAGAGTGGATTACTTTGATCCGCTGATCCCGTATTTGGAGATCTTCAATATTCATCAAAAGGAGTCGGTCAAACTTTCACCGAAAACGTTACGGCAGTACGATTGCGTTGTGATCGCGACGGATCATTCCCGCGTGAATTATCCGGCGGTGCTCAAGCACGCGCAGCTGATCTTTGATACCCGCAATGTGTACAAATCCAGCCGTAACGTAAAAGTGGTTCGTTTATAAGGAGAAGAGTGATGGGACGTAAAAGACATGCCGTGATCACAGGAGGAGCGGGATTTTTGGGGAGCCATTTATGCGACCTTCTTTTGTCAGAAGGGCACCGGGTGTTCTGTATTGATAATTTGATCACCGGAAGCCTGAAAAATATTGCTCATCTGAAGAAACAGAAATATTTTGAATTTATCAAGCATGACATTTCCAAGCCGATCAAAATCTCAGCGCCGGTGGATCATGTGCTGCATTTCGCCTCTCCCGCAAGCCCGGTCGATTATCTGATGTATCCGATCCAGACGCTTAAGGTGGGGTCGTTGGGAACGCACAATGCTTTGGGACTGGCAAAAGGCAAAAAGGCGCGTTTTCTTTTAGCCTCGACCTCGGAGGTGTATGGGGATCCTTTGGAACATCCGCAGAAGGAAACCTATTGGGGCCATGTTAATCCGACGGGCCCGCGCGGGGTTTATGATGAAGCCAAGCGGTTTGCCGAAGCGATCACGCTGGCCTATCACCGTTATCATAAGGTCGATGTCCGTATTGTGCGGATCTTTAATACCTACGGGCCGCGGATGCGCATTGACGACGGTCGTGTTGTTCCTAATTTTATTTATCAGGCGCTGCATGGGAAGCCCTTGACCGTTTACGGATCAGGGCGGCAAACGCGGTCATTCTGTTATTACTATGACCTGATCGAGGGAATTTATAGATTGTTGCGTTCAGATTATGTCGGTCCGGTCAATATCGGCAATCCGATGGAATTTACCATGATCCAGTTTGCCAAGCTTGTGTTAAAGCTTTCGGGCTCAAAAAGTGAAATGAAGTTCGAACCGCTTCCGACGGATGATCCGAAACGACGGCGTCCGGACATTTCGCTTGCCAAACGCCTGCTGAAGTGGGAGCCGATGGTGCCGTTGCAAGAAGGATTGCGTGAGACCATTACATGGTTTCAGGAGAAAGGGTGTTTTTAGAGATGGCCAAAAACGATTGCGCACAGTTTTCCGTACCGAACCTGACTGGCGAGCAGACCGCTGAATTTTTGCGAAAGATGCTGCTGATCCGGGTCACGGAGCTCAAGATTGAAGAACTTTATCACTTGGATGAGATGAAGACCCCGGTCCATTTGAGTTTGGGTGAGGAAGCGGTTTCAGCCGGCGTGTGTATGCATTTAAGAACAGAGGATGCGGTCTTCAGCAATCATCGCAGCCACGCTCATTATTTGGCGAAGGGCGGGAACTTAGGCGCGATGATCGCAGAGCTCTACTGTCGCGAAACCGGCTGTTCGAGCGGGCGCGGCGGCTCGATGCACTTGGTCGCTAAAGAGGTCGGTCATTGGGGCTCTTCAGCCATTGTCGCGGGAGCCACACCGCATGCGGTGGGAGCCGCATTGGCATTTCAGATGCAGAAGAAAGATTCGATCGCCGTTGTTTTTCTCGGCGACGGGGCATGCCAGCAGGGTGTTTTTTATGAAAGCATGGGCTGGGCTGCGCTTAAAAAAGTGCCGGTCGTTTTTGTGATCGAAAACAATTTCTATTCGGTCAATTCCCACCTTTCGGTCCGGGAGGCCAACGAATATTTATACAAGCGCGCACGGGCTTTTGATATCCCGTCATGCCGTGTTGACGGGATGAATCCGCTGGATGTGTATGCCTCAGCCGCTCAGGCCGTCAGCCACGCGCGTTCAGGCAAGGGTCCGTTTGTTTTGGAATATGTTGTTCAGCGATGGAGGATGCATGTCGGACCGGGGGACGCGAGTGCGCAATTGTATCGAATGCCGGAGGAATTTACAAAAGGGTATCGGAGGGATCCGATCGAAGAGTTTATTGCACACGTTCTAAAGGAAGGGCTTCTTGATTCAAGCCGCGTTCAAGAGATCAGAACGCGAGTTGATCGGGATGTCGGAGAGGCGTTCGTGTTCGCGCAAAACAGCCCTTTGCCTGATGCGCGCGATCTTACGAAATATCTGTTTGTTGAATAGATTAAAGGAAACCGTGAATTATGCCTTGGACAAAACTACAAGTTGAGAGTGAAGAGCCTGAATTCGATGAGAACGCCGGGGATAACGCGCGTAAGCTGGATTTTGAAAAGGCGTTGTTTGAGGCGCTCGATCAGTCGCTGGAGTATGATCCGCGGGTGTTTGCGATGGGGCAGGGAATCAATGATCCTCAGGGGATGTTCGGTACCACAACGGGGTTGTTCAAGAAATACGGGTTAGAGCGGGTTTTTGATACGCCGTTAAACGAAGAGGCTGCCATCGGTATTGCTTTGGGGGCGGCCATGGCCGGCATGCGGCCGATTGTGATTCACAACCGCCCAGACTTTCTTTTGATGGCCATGGATCAGATCGTGAATCACGCCGCAAAATGGAGTTATATGTTTGCCGGGCAAGTGCCGTTGCCTGTCATGATCCGTGCCTGTGTATGCAGAGGATGGGGGTCTGCCGCGCAGCATTCCCAAGCCCTGCACGGCTTGTTTCACCATGTTCCCGGTCTAAAGATCGCTCTTCCAGCGACGGCTTATGATGCCAAAGGACTGTTTATTTCCGGTGTTGCTGATAACAATCCAGTTTTATTTTTTGAACACCGATGGCTGTATAAACATCAAAGCTGCGTTCCTGAACATATGTACGCGATCCCGTTTGGAGAAGCCGCGGTGAAGCGCGAAGGGAGTGATGTGACGATTGTGGCGGTTTCGCATATGGTGATCGAATCGTTGCGGGCGGCGGATGAACTGGCTGCTGACGGAATTGAAGTCGAGGTGATCGATCCCAGAACGATCCGACCATTGGATATCGAAACGATCTTGGCTTCGGTTAAAAAAACCGGACGGCTGATTGTGGCGGATCTGGCCTGGACAACCGGCGGGTTCGCGGCTGAGGTCATTGCCCAGGTGACCGAACGCGCTTTTCATGATCTGACATGCGCGCCCAAACGGGTCGCGCTGCCGGATCTTCCAACACCGGCGGGCTATACGCTGGAACAGGCGTTTTATCTGGGCGCGAAAGATATTAAAGAAGCGGTCTTAGAGGTGATTAGAACAAAAAAGGTGAGTTAAGAATATGGATCATGAAGCCACTATTTTCATTGCCGGACATCAGGAGGCTAAAGAACAGGCGATCATTGAATATTTCGAAGCCGAAGGTTATCGGCGCCTGTTAACGGCAGGGGCGGTTGATCTGGACACGTTAAACCGCCAGGCCGTGGATGATTTTTTTAAGGATTATCAGCCGGAGTACGTGATCTTGGATTCGTTGGCTTCTCAAGACACGGCTAAGCCGCCGCATCGTCCGGCAGAATATTTTCTTATGAACATGATGAGCCAGACGCAGATCATAGATGCGGCCTATCGTTTAGGCTCAAAAAAGCTGCTTTATCTGGCGGACTCTGATGTGTATCCCCGCCAATGCCCTCAGCCGATGAGAGAAGATTATGTTGTCACCGGACCGTTGGATCCACAGAGTCAATCCAGCGCGATCAGTCAGATCGCCGGAATCGCGATGTGTGAGGCTTACCGTCTGCAGTATCGCTTTAATGCGGTGGTTGCCATTGCGCCGTCTATTTATGGTCCGCGCAAAGAAGAGGGTGATGATCAAAGTGGTTTTTTGTCTGATCTGGTTGAGCTTTTTATTCAGGCGGCGGCTGACCGACGGGAGAAGGTCCGTGTTTTAAAAAATCCTGATATCCGCAGGGAATTTTTGTTCTCAGAGGATTTCGCCAGTGCCTGTGAGTTTTTAATGCGTCACTACGAGGAGGCGGAGCCGATCAACATTGGATCCGGGGTGGATATTGCGACCCGGGATTTAGCGGAAATGATCCGGGATATTTCCGGATTCGAAGGAACGATCGAATATGACGAAAAAATCCAGGATGAAGATTTCCAGAGATTGCTGGAGGTCAGCCCGATACAGACGAGGGGATGGATGGCCAAGACTGTGCTGCGCGAAGGCCTGGTCCGTCTTTGGGAGGCAGCACTTAAAAAAGGACTTTTGATATGAAAATCTTGATCACCGGCGGGGCCGGTTATATTGGTTCGGTTCTGGTTCCCCGTTTTCTTGAGGAAGGCCACACCGTTACGGTTGTGGATAATTTTATGTATAAGCAGAGCTCGTTGCTGGATTGCTGCGTGAATCCCAACTTGGATATTGTGCGGGGAGATGCCAGGGATTCTTCGTTGATGCAGCGCCTGATGAAGACGGCCGACGCGGTCTTTCCTCTGGCGTGCCTAACAGGGGCGCCTTTGTGCGCGACCGATCCGGATGCTGCGCGCGGCGTGATCGTTGGCGCAGTACAGATGATCTTAAAACTGCGCAGTAAAAACCAGATCATTATTTATCCAACGACCAATAGCGGTTATGGCATAGGAGAGAGAGACAAACTTTGCACGGAGCAGACGCCATTGAGGCCGGTCTCATTATATGGTCAGCTGAAAGTTGAGGCGGAAGAATCTATTCTTCAAGACGGAAACGCCATCACATTGCGGTTGGCAACGGCGTTTGGGGTCAGCCCGCGCATGCGACTGGACCTTTTAGTGAATGATTTTACCTACCGGGCTGTCTATGACCGTTACCTGGTTATTTTTGAAGCGAAATTCCGCCGGAATTTTATTCATGTGCGCGACGTCGCCAAGGCTTTTTCTTATGGGCTGAACCATTTTGACGCGATGAAAAATGAAGCGTATAACGTCGGTTTGAGTGACGCCAATTTAAGCAAGTGGCAGCTTTGCGAAGAGATCAAAAAAGTGATCCCGGATTTTTATTTTGTTGAGTCAGACATCAACGAAGATCCGGACAAACGGGATTATATTGTTTCCAACGCGAAGATCGAGGCTGCTGGATTTAAGCCGGACCATTCGCTGCAGGCCGGCATTGCGGAATTGATCAAGGCGTATAAGATTATTAAGCGCAGTCAGTATGCGAATATATAAAAATTGTAGGGCACTAAGGCATTGAGACACTAGAGAAACAAGAAACAAGAAACAAGAAACAAAGAACAATAGACAACTAAAGATGAACGAAATATAACTGAAATACATTGAAATACATTGAAACACATTGAAACACATTTTATTTCTTTTTGATTTTTTTAGTGCCTTAGTGTCATTATGAAGGTTAATGGATCATGCCGTTAGATATTCTTTTCATACATGCGAATGCCGCTGAAATTATTTATCAGGATTTAAATAAGGCCTATTCAGCGATCGAACCGCCGCTTTGGGCCGGGATGCTTGCCGGTCATGTCCGTTTGCACGGCTTCGTCACAAACATTCTGGATACTGAAGCACTGCAGCTAAGCGACGAAGAAGCGATTCAGCGGATCATGGAAGCGCGTCCTCGATTGGCGGCCTTTGTGATTTACGGGCAGCATCCCAGCGCTTCCACGCAGAATATGGAAGGCGCGTTGCGCCTGGCGGAGAAATTGCGCTCCGCTGCTTTGGATCAAAAAATTCTTTTTGTGGGCGCGCATGTGGCGGCTTTACCGTATGAAACCTTGGAGAAGCACGGGTGCATTGATTTTGTCTGCCAAAACGAGGGCGTGTATACGATCTCCGCTCTTTTGGCAACCGACCTCTCTTTAAGCCTTGGGGAGGTCCGCGGTTTAGGCTGGAGGGACGGCGAGCGCATGATCCTTAATTCGCCGTCTGCCATCGTTGCGCAGCAGGATTTGGAGCGTGAGCTGCCCGGCGTGGCTTGGGACCTTTTGCCGATGGAGCGTTACCGCACGGCGTTGTGGCACGCGCTCCCCAATGACTGTGTGCGTGAGCCGTTTGTTTCGATCTATACGAGTTTAGGGTGTCCCATGAAGTGCTCGTTCTGTATGATCAACATCATCAACCGTCAGGAAAACATCTATTCGGACGGAAGCGCGGTTTTCCGTCACTGGGACCCGGAATTCATTATCCGGGATTTCGAGCGTTTCGCCAAAATGGGAATCAGGAATATCAAAATTGCCGATGAACTTTTTGTTTTTAAAAAAGAGCATTTTTTAAAATTGTGCGAACTGATCATTGAGCGCGGATATGATTTCAACATCTGGTGTTACGCCCGGGTGGATATGATCCGCGGTGAATATTTGGACATCATGAAACGGGCCGGGATCAATTTTTTGTCCCTGGGCATTGAAAGCGGAAATACACGCGTCCGCCGCAGTGTCGCCAAGGGGCGCTTTGAAGAGGTGGACATCGAGGACGTTGTCCGGATGATCCGGAATAGCGGAATATCGGTCGCCGCCAATTATATTTTTGGGCTGCCGGAAGATGATCGGCAGAGTATGCAGGAGACGCTGGACCTGGCCATGAGGTTAAACACAGAAATGGCGAATTTTTATTGCGCGATGGCTTATCCGGGAAGCCCGCTGTATGGCTTGGCCATCCGTGAAGGGTGGAAACTCCCCCGGAGCTATGCCGGATTTTCACAGCATTCGTATGACGCGCAGCCGTTGCCGACCAAACATCTGAGCGCCGAGGAGGTTCTGGCGTTTCGGGACAAAGCCTGGATGATCTATCATACGAATCCGAAATTTTTGGGGATGCTCAAAGAAAAATTCGGGCAGCTGGCCGTGGATGAAACATTGCGTTCGACTCAGATCAAACTCAAACGAAGGATTTTAGAGGAGGCAGGATATGATTATTAGCCGCACGCCATTTCGGGTGTCATTTTTCGGTGGAGGAACGGATTATCCGGATTGGTTCCAAGATCACAAAGGGGCGGTTCTGGCCACCACCATCGATAAATATTGTTATATCACCTGCCGCTACCTGCCGCCGTTTTTTGAACATAAATCACGGATCATGTATTCACAGATCGAACTTGTCCAGGCGATTGACGACATTGACCATCCGGCCGTGCGCGAGGTTTTGCGGTTCTTGAAGATTCAGGAGGGGATCGAGATCCATCATGACGGGGACCTTCCGGCGCGCACAGGATTGGGCTCCAGCTCTTCTTTCACGGTGGGACTGCTCAACTCTTTATATGCCCTTCTGGGCACGATGCCGACCAAAGATCAGTTGGCGCGCGAGGCCATTCATATTGAGCAGGACCTTTGCAAGGATATTGTCGGTTGTCAGGATCAGACGCTGGTCGCTCACGGAGGTTTTAATTTTATTGAATTCGGCGGCGACAATCATTTGAAGGTCAGGCAGGTCACTGTTGGAAAAGAAAAGATCCAGAACCTGCAGGATCATCTGATGATATTTTTTACCGGATTTTCGCGCCTGGCTTCTAAAATTGCCGAGCATCAAATTCGTAATATTCCTGCCCGAACAGCCGAATTGCAAACGATGTATGAGATGGCTGTTCAATCGCTGGAAATTCTTAATCATGGAGAGCTGAATGATTTTGGGCGTCTTTTGGATGAAAGCTGGAAACTGAAAAAGTCGCTGTCTGATAAGATCGCCACTCCTGAAATTGATGCCATGTATGAAGCCGCGATGAAAAATGGGGCCTTAGGCGGGAAACTGCTGGGCGCAGGCGGAGGAGGGTTTGTGCTTCTCTTCGTTCCGCCGGAGCGTCAGCCGCAGGTGCGCCAGGCGCTCAAGAAATATTTGCAGGTGCCGATCAAGTTTGAGGATGCGGGGTCGCAGATCATTTTTTATCAACCCAATACCGGGAAAGTGGTTTAGATGCCGACAGACGTCTTAGATATTGATGTGCTGATCTTGTGCGGGGGGCTGGGCACGCGGCTGCGTTCGACGATCGGAGAAAAGCAGAAAGTTGCGGTCGACATCGGCGGCCGCCCTTTTTTGGCGATCCAGCTGGAACGCTTAAAACGCCAGGGGGCCAGGCATGTGGTGTTGGCCGCCGGCTTCGGCGCCGAACAGATCGAGCAGGTGGCGCGTCAGCATGACTTTGGATTGGAGATTGAGATTTCCCGCGAGCCGTATCCGTTAGGCACGGGCGGCGCGATCAAGTTCGCGCAATCATTCGCTCAGGCCAAGAAATGGATCATCATGAACGGCGATTGCCTTTTTGATATACCGATCGCTGATATGCTGCGCTTTCATGATTCCCAAAAGGGCATCGTTACCTTGGCGGTCTGTTCGAGAGAAGACGCGCAGGATTACGGCACAGTTGAATTTGACGCAAAGCAGCGGGTGGTTTCTTTCCGCGAAAAAGAAAAAACGTTAACCACAGGATTTGTCAGCGTCGGTCTATATTGTTTTGAGCCGCGGGCTTTTGAGCTGATGCCGGCGGAGGAGAAGTTTTCTGTTGAAACGCAGTTTTTTCCAAAGATTTTAGACAGTGGGGTGTTCGCCTATCCGGTTGAATCGGGATTTTTAGATATCGGCACTCCTGACCGCCTGCAGCAGGCGCGGCAGGAATTTCGAAAGGATGATCAGCCATGAAAGACGCGCGTGCCAATCAAAGTGTGGAAACGAAGGCGGGCTACAAGGTTCCCTTCGGGACAGTTTCAATCACCGACGAAGCGCGAGCGCTGATCAAGAACGCGTTGGATGAAACCTTTGTCACCAACGGCAAGATCGTGCGTGAATTCGAGCGGGCTTTTGCGGATCTGTTTAAGGTCAAGGAGGCGGTTGCGGTTTCCAGTGGCACCGATGCCGACGCCCTGGCGCTGGCCGTTGTTTATGATTACGGCGCTCGGCGCGGCGATGAGGTGATCGTTCCGGCGTTATCGTTTGTCGCGACCGGTAATGCGGTTTTTCAGGCCGGACTGACGCCGGTCTTTGTGGATGTCAAACGCGAGACGCTCAATATCGATCCTGAAAAAATTGAGGCCGCGATCACGGAGCGCACGCGCGCCATTATGCCGGTTCATCTGATGGGGAAACCTGCCGCGATGGACGCGATCATGGCGATCGCAAGAAAGCAGCATCTGTTGGTCGTTGAAGATACGGCCGAAGCCCACGGAGCAGAATACCATGGCCGCTTAGCCGGAACCATCGGAGATATGGCGGCCTTCAGTCTGTATGCGGCGCACATCATTACCAGCATTGAAGGAGGAATGGTCATCACCGACGACCCGCAGAAGGCAGAGGCGCTAAGGTCGTTGCGCAATCATGGGATGGTGAACAAATTTGATTTTAAGCGCATCGGGTTTTCCTCCAAGATGAATGAGATCGAGGCCGCGGTCGGTTTAGGCAACATCCATATCTTTCATCAGATCTTTGAAAAACGCCGCCGCAACTTATTGTATCTGATCGAACGGTTCAAAAAGTTCGAGGAATATTTTATTTATATTCGTGAAGAAGAAGGAGAAAAGATCGGACCGCACGCGTTTTCGATCATTTTAAAGCCCGGCCTGAAATTCACCAAAGAACAGTTCGTCCGTTATTTGGACGGTCAGGGCGTTGATTCCCGCAACCTTTTTTATTCGATGCCGACCCAATGCCCCAGCTATGCGTTTCTCGGCCATCAACTCGGTGATTTTCCGGAAGCGGAATACTGTTCTGATCACGGCACGCATATCGGCATTCATCAGGACATTGAACTGCCTCAGCTGGAGTATGTCGCAGAGACAGTCGGGAAATTTCTGGAAACACATCTGTAAGGGTTTGCTTCGATGAGAAAATCACGTTCGTTTTTGATCGCGATCACGCTGATCGCCGTTGGGCTGGGAGCATTTTATCAGGCATGGCTTCGGCCCCGCTATACGGTTCCGGTCCTGATGTATCATTACCTCGGCGATGGGCAAGGGTCTTTGTATGTTTCAGCCGGTCATTTTGAACGGCAAATGGCGTATTTAAAAGAGCGCCATTATCAAGTGATCTCGTTGGAAGAATTGGCCCACGGCATTGAGAACGGAAAAGGGTTTCCGTCTAAAACGGTCGCGATCACCTTTGATGACGGGACCGAGGACAATTATACGGAGGGATTTCCGATTTTTAAAAAATACGCGGTTCCGGTCACGATTTTTATTCAGACCCAAAAGATGGATAGCGTTTATAAGGACAAGCATCTTTTGTCATGGCCGCAGGCCCAGGAGATGGCCGCCGGAGGGATCTCATTCGGCAGCCATACCCGGACCCATGCCTATCTGCCGGATCTAAGTGAGGCGCAGCTGCGGGATGAGATCTTCGGTTCAAAACAAGACCTCGATGAACATCTGGGTCTGGCCGTGCGGTTTTTATGTTATCCGGTCGGGGGATTCACAGAACAGGCCAAGGCCGTTGCGCGGGAGGCCGGGTATCGGGGGGCCTTTACGACGAACCGGGGGGCTCAGCGGTTGAACACGGATCTTTTTGCATTGAAGAGAGTGAAAGTTAAAAATAATGACCTGGATATTCCGTTCAATTTTGCTTTGAAGCTTTCCGGTTATTATAATCTGCTGCGTTCGGTTAAAGAAGGAAACTGATTCGAATGTCCATCAAGCAATATCAGAATATTTTGATCATCAACACATTCGGCATCGGGGATGTGCTGTTCACCACGCCTTTGATCGCGAATCTCAAACAGGCTATGCCGCAATGTCAGATCGGGTTTATTGCCAATGCCCGCACCGCTGAGATCATGCGTCACCATCAGGATATTTCGGATGTGTTTGTATATGAGCGGGATGAATTCAAAGAGGCCTATCGGCGTTCTAAGATCGGATTTTGGAGGAAGGCCGTTCAGTTCATCGAAGATATCCGCGGGAAAAAATACGATTGCGTTATTGATCTGTCGCTGAACAGCCAGTCGGGCCTGTTCATGTCCTTGGCCGGAATTCCTGAGCGGGTCGGATTTGATTTTAAAGGACGGGGGCGGTTTTTGACACAGAAGATCCCGCTTAAGGGCTTTAGCGGTAAACATGTGGTGGAACATTATCTGGATCTTTTAAAATTCTTAGGCATTGAACCGGAGCCTAAGCCGATGGTTTTTCCTTTGACGGAGGATGAACGCCGCTGGGCCAAAGATTTTTTTCAAGAGCATCGGATCCAGGGCCAAACGGCGTTTGCCTTTGTTCCCGGAGGAGGGGCGTCCTGGGGGGGCGAGGCGGATTTAAAACGCTGGCCGGCCGCCTATTTTGCGGAATTGGCGCATAAATTCGTTGAAAAATTTAAAGCTCAAATTATACTGGTAGGAAGCGTTGCGGAGCAGGAGCTGGCGCAAGGAATCGAAGAGCGGCTTCAGGGAAAGGTGTTCAATATCACCGGTCAAACGACCTTAGGACAAAGCGCCGCGCTTTTTGCGCAATGCCGTTGCGTTGTGACCAATGACGGCGGGCCGTTGCATATGGCCGTGGCTGCCGGAGCGCAGACCTTATCGATTTTTGGACCGGTAGACCAGCGCGTCTATGGGCCGTATCCGGTAAACGGGCAGGTCGTTGCGACGTCTTCAATTTTTTGTCGGCCGTGTTATCGACGGTCTCGAGTGGCAAGCTGTGAGCATCGTCATTGCTTGAAACAATTAAGCGTTCAACAGGTTCTGCAGTTCGCAGAACAGATCGTGTAAAGAAAGGGCTGATTTATGGGCGTTCCTTTTGTTGATTTAAGTTTTCAGTATCAAGAGATCCAGGAAGAAGTGTTCAGCGGTTTTCGAAAAGTTTCTGAACGGGGCGCTTTTATTCTCGGGCAGGAAGAAAAAGATTTTGAGGCGGAGTTCGCGCGTTTTTGTCAGTCACAGTACGGGGTGGGAGTGAATTCCGGAACCGACGCGCTTTATCTGGCGTTATCGGCGCTGGATATCGGGCCGGGCGATGAAGTGATCTTGCCGACACACACGTTTATTGCCACCGCGCTTTGTATTTCCTATACCGGGGCCACGCCGGTGTTTGTCGACAGCGAAGAAAGCACGTTTAATATTGACCCGCGGTCTTTTGAGCGGGCGATCACGGATAAGACCAAGGCCATTCTGCCGGTCCATATTTACGGACAGCCGGCGAATATGGAAAAAATTGTTTCCATCGCGCATCAGCACGGCATTTGCGTGATCGAGGATGCCGCTCAGGCACACGGAGCTTTTTATAAGGGCAAGCGTGTCGGGGCTTTGGGGGATATTGCCTGTTTCAGTTTTTATCCGACCAAGAATTTGGGGGCTTTTGGTGACGGCGGCATGGTGATCACCTCGAAGAAAGATGTTTATGAGAAAGTGATGATGCTGCGCGATTACGGCCGCAAAGGGCGCTATGAGCATATTGTTAAAGGGTATAACACGCGTCTGGATACGCTTCAGGCGGTGGTGCTGTCCGCGAAATTGAAGCGCCTCGATCAGTGGAATCAGATGCGTCAGCAGGTGGCCGCATGGTATCAGGAAGAACTCAATGGTGTCTCCGGCCTTCGTTTGCCTCAAGCGGAGAACGACCGCACCCACGTGTATCATTTGTATGTGGTGCGGGTTTCTGACCGGGACCGCGTTCTTGAAAATCTCAACGAACAGAAAGTAGGTTCGTTGATCCATTATCCGATTCCGGTTCATTTGCAGCCGGCCTATCAGGACGCCGGGCACGTCAAAGGCGATTTTCCGATCGCTGAAAAAATCGCATCAGAGATCATTTCTCTGCCCATGTTCCCGCATATGAGTCGGGAGCAGGTCAAAGCGGTGGCGGAGATATTGAAAAAAATTCTAGGATAACCATTTCTACGAGGACTTCTTATGACCGTACCGGTATCAGTGATCGTGATCACAAAAAATGAGCAGGATCGTATTCAGGAATGTTTAGACAGCGTGTCCGGGTGGGCGGCTGAAATCATTGTGGTCGATGATCTGAGCACAGACAAGACCGTTGAGATCGTTCAGCAGTTGACGGATCAGGTTTACTCAAAACGCATGGACGTTGAGGGGACTCACCGCAACTGGGCTTACGCGAAAGCGTCTCAGCCCTGGGTTCTGAGTTTGGACGCGGATGAACGTTTGACCCCGGAAGTGAAGGAAGAAATAGCGGAGGTTTTAAAAAATCCAGAGCATGACCTGTATAGCATTCCGCGGCGTAACTTTATTGGGGCATATTGGGTGCGTTACGGCGGGCAGTATCCTTCGGCGCAATTGCGGCTTTTTAAAAAAGGGCGCCTGCGTTATGAAGAGGTTGAGGTGCATCCCCGGGTATTCACCGAAGGCACGACCGGACGTTTAAAAGGCGACATGATCCATTACAGTTATCGCGATTTCGGACATTTTCTGCAGAAACTCAACGGACAAACGACTCTCGAAGCCACAAAGATGGTGAAGGCCAACCGAAAAATAACGTTTGGAAAGTATCTGTGGCGCGCTATTGACCGGTTCTTCCGGACTTACATAGGGAAGAAGGGATATAAAGACGGCTTTTTCGGATTTATGACCGCTTACTTCGCTTCTCTTTATCAGATTATCAGTTATGCCAAGTATTGGGAGATGAAGCGTAAGGGCTGAATAAATCGCCTCAATTCTCGCGATCAGCTTGCAAGATAAAGATTTATGAAATAATTCATACTTGCCCACAAGGTTGTGCTTGACGGATCATGAGTGCGGCATATATGATATAAATAAAAATCGCATACCCCTTTTCGTTAGACAGCATTCCCATTTTATCTCATTCCATTGTTTAATTCCCCTTGTCAAGAAAGGTGTGTTTTATGGCAATGGCTCCTCGAGTAGTTTCACCAGGTCTGCTGTATCATGTTATGAATCGCGGAAACAACCGGGAAATTGTTTTTGTTGAAGCAGAAGATTATGAAAAGTATTTAGGCCTTATTTATCGGTTTAAAAAGAAGTATGCGTTTAAATTGTACGCGTATTGTCTGATGGCCAATCATGTCCATCTTTTGGTTCAGACTTCCGAAAAGGGAACGATCAGCAAAATTATGCAGTCTTTGACCGTCGCGCACACCAGGCATTATCATTTTAAATATCAGCGTTGCGGTCATGTTTGGCAAGGGCGTTTTACGAGCTCGATTATCAGCGATGATCAATATATGTTAAATGTGATGCGCTATATTGAGCAAAATCCCTTGCGGGCAAATATGGTCTCTGCCATAGGAGATTATCGATGGTCGAGTTATTGTTTGAATATTCGAAAAGTTCCAAGCAAGTTGATCAATCGCGAAGATAATGCTGTTTTTTTGGCGTTGGGAAAGAGCGCGGAGGATCGAATAAAACAGTATAAAAGCTTTCTGCGCGGAGCAGTCCCTGAGTCTGATTTGAAAGAGATTCGCTATAGCATGCGGGGAGGGCAATATGTGTCTGAACATTTTCGAGAACAGATCGCTCAACTATTACCCAAAAAACGCCGACGGGGGAGACCATCAAAGAAAAGGAGTGATGAATTTGTTTGTAACTTGTTGAAGACGTGATGGATCGGGAGAATTGAGGCGAATTTATGTTTTTAATATATTTGACAAATCATCAAAAACTTGTTAAACTTTATCAATAAGTGTTACAAGTGGTTTTAAACGAAGGGTTCCGGTGCGAGCTGAATTTTTAAAAAATTCGAAGATATCTGAAGCGGCTGGCATGTTTTATGCACGGCCGTTTTTTTATCCGCCTGTGCAGAATACCACGGCTTTGAGCCGTGGATGTCCGTCCCGATAGCGGGACGAGAGATTACCTTTGGCTGAAATACGGACTCAAAGCCGTGGCGATTTGGTGGATGGTGTACAAAAATAGGTTGGAAACTGCGGGGTTTCCAGCTTGGGAGTCTTCGGAACAACAAGATACTTTCCGGAGAGGCTCGGGTTGGTTTGATAGATCGTCATTAACATCAAAAAAGGAACCACGCATGCCTGCCAAAACATCCTCATTATCGTTTATTGTCGTCTGCCTCATTTGTCTTTTCGTTCCACCCGTTCACAGTGATGTTACCTTAGAAAATCGTTCGCCTGTTGATAATGTCTCAGGGGTTGATGTCAACGCTCAATCGGGGAGTGTGATTCAGGGATACACGATGGAGATACCGGCCGGGGTGAACACTATCCAGCCGCAGATGACTCTTTCCTATGCCTCCAATCAGCAGGCCGGCCTATTTGGTGTGGGCTGGTCGATGGAATTTGGTTCCATATCGCGTTCTCTGTTAAGAGGCGTTCCGACCTATACCGACAATGATCAGTTTGACGTGTCTATGGCCCAGGAACAGGGCCACCTAAAGTTTGACAGCACGGCGCAATATTACCGACCCATGATCGAAGGATCGTTCATGAAATTTGAGCGCGTGGGTAATTATTGGCGGGCCTTTGACCGCGCCGGGACAGAATACATTTTCGGCCAGTCTTCCGACGCGCGGCTATATGATCCGAATCATCCGGAACGTATTTTTCAATGGCTGCTGGAAAGGGTGGAGGATGTGTATGGAAATTATATGCGCATCACCTACTATAGGATGTCACGAATCATCAGATTTATCCGGATATCATTGAGTACACTGGAAACGATAACACGGATGGCGAACATCCAGTTGCGCTGAGCCCCTATGTCCGTATTGAATTTGTTCGTGATACTGCCAGCCGCTACGCGGATCATATCAGCTATGCCGCCGGTTTTAAGGTGAAAACAATCAAACGGATTTCAAAAGTCCGTGTGAAAGCAGGCGGCTTACTTTGGCGTGAATACCGCATGGGGTATGTCCAAAGCCGGACCTCCCAGCGGGATTTGCTGAGCTCGATTCAGGAATACGGTTCTGACGGCACGAGCCCGCTGCCGCCGGTCACCTATTCCTATTATGACAACGAAAAGGGTTTTGCGCCTGACCCCGGCGCTGTGATCCCCGCTCAAATGCGGTTTGCGAACGCGGTCAGCGGCGGCATCCAGGCCGCGCAGGATCTGGGTGTGCGGGTGGTTGACTTAAACGCGGACGGGTTTCCCGATCTGCTTCGCGATTATGTCGGTGTCGATACGTCGAATCATTACACGCATATCAAGGCCGCCTACATGAATCATAAGGATAATTCCTGGACATTGGATGCCGCCTACAATTTACCCGGCATCTGCAGTGATGATACCAGTGAGTGTGCTGCCTTTATTAAGGAAGTCAACACCGTTTCTAACGGGAAATTGTATATTGATTTCGGCACAGTGATCGCGGATATCAACGGGGACGGGTACAGTGATCTGCTGCAGAAACAAGTCGTTGATATTGATCAGTCTATACCGAATAACAATCTGGCGGTTGTGGTTGAAAATGATTTCGGCTCACTAAATTCTGCAACCGGTTGGAAGCTGTCTACAGCGCATTCCGGACTGCCGGTGGATTTGATGTTCTGGAAGATTGACGTGAATGCCGGGGCCAGTAATTATCTGATGCAGAAGCTCGGAAATCTAGTAGTAGATGTCAACGGTGATGGGTTTGCCGATATCGTGACCACCAAAAAAGTCGAGGAAGATATCAGCGGGAACAAGGTTGTGGCCGGTTCCCGCGACGTGATCTTTTGGGATGAATTCGGCAATATTCCTTCGAATTGGATCTATCCGGATAACGCCTATACAGATTTTACCCAGGGCGCGGTGCTTGCGGATTTGAATGGTGATCATCTGCCGGATATTTTTTATCACAACGGCACAACCGTGAAGGTTTATATGAATACCGGCACCGGTTGGACGGAAGACACATCTTCGCCCTGGAAGACGGTTTCAACAATCGGCAATTTAACCGACGGCTCCACTCAGCTTGTCGATGTCAACGGCGATCATCTTGTTGACCTGGTCGTGGCTAAGGGAGGTTTCAGCAGCGGTTCGCGTGTGTTGATCAATACAGGGAACGGCTGGCACCGGGATGACGGGTGGGTCTTGCCGGAAGGCAGTTTTGTCAATTTGGGGACCAGAATGATTGACGCCAATGCCGATACGATGATGGATGTTATGGTTCATTATAACGGGGCAGCCGCTAAATTGTATGTGAACCAGGGAAAGCCCACCGACCTTTTAAAATCTATCGACAATCATTACGGCGGGGTGACAACCTATGCGTACGGCCGCGCGTCGGAGTTTAGTCAAACATTTTTGCCGTTTGGCCTGCCGGTGATACGAACGGTTGCGAGGACCAATAGTTTGGGCGCGAATTATACAACAACATTTTCCTATGAAAACGGGAAATGGATTGCGCCTGATGATTATGTGACCCTGGATCAGGAGGCGGGAGACAGGACCGACTCTAATATTTTTCGGGGGTTTGGAAAGGTCACGGTGCTGAATTCTGAAGGGTTTTCAATAGAGCAGACATTTTGGCAGGATAATTTTAAGTATGGCCGTCTGATGTCTTCCAAGCGTTTTGATCAGGCAGGACACCTGCTTTCAGAAGCCACCAACACTTGGGCTTACAATAATATTTCGGGAAGCAATGTTATCCGTCATGTGTATCTGCAGGACCAGAGGCAATGTGTGTTTAATGACAGTTTGAATCAACGGTGCGCGAAGACCGGATATGTATATGATCACTCCCTGGGGTTGGGGCTTTTGACGGGTGTTACCCATTATGGAGAAGTTAACAGTTCAGGCAATGACATCGGAACGGATAAAGTGGCCGAGGAAATTGATTATGTTAATAATGTGAATGGTGACTATTATTTAGTAGGTCTGCCGAGCACCATCCGCGTCAGGGGCATGGATGCCGTTGTCCTGCGCGAAACACGGTTCATCTATGACGGGCTCAGTCACGGAGATACACCGACACGGGGACAGCTGACCGCCGTGGAACAGTGGGCTGGAAATGATCCGCAGGATATCGCGCCGCGGACATCCTTTGCGTATAACCGCCTGGGCAATATCAAGGCCGTCACGGATCCGAAGAACAATGAGCTGGCCCAGCCGCATGTCATGGAAGTATTTTATGACGCGCAGTACGGTGTTTTCCCCGTGGAGATTAAAAATGCTTTGGGGCAGTCGGTCTATGCCGGCTATTTTGGTATCGCAGGCACACCGCTCAGCGAGGGCGGGTTGAGCGGACTTTGGGGGCAATCCAACGCTGTCACCGATGAGAACGGTCAAACCGAGCGCTATTCTTACGACACGCATGGGCGCGTGACCGATGTGGTTTCGCCCCTGGACAGCCTGGCCTATCCCAGCGCGAGCTATGAATATGCGTTCGGGACGAATTTTTATAAAACAGTCGTACGCCAGCGCCAGGAGCATGGGACACCTAAAACAGTGGATGGGCACACTTTTCATGACGGGCTGGGCCGGTTGATCCTTCAGAAAACACCGGCGTCTGGTGTGAATCAATATGTGATCAGCGGACAGGCGGAGTATGATTCCGGCAACCGGGTCATTCGCCGGTTTTTGCCAAACTTTAGCACCGCGCCGGTCAATGATCTGCTGTGGCCGGATCTTTCAGCGCCAAGAAGTCAGGTTAGCTATGACGGCCTGGGCCGGGTCACGCAAGTCCTCAACGCCGACGGGACACGATCCAATACGAATTATAACCTGTGGTCGGTGGAACAGTTTGACGAGAACGGACACCGCAAGACCATGGAGATGGACGCTTTCGGCCGCGTGCGCCAGGTCAAAACTTATTCCGGCGCGGACGGCCGGTTATCATCGGTGTATCCGGCGGCGGGCGGGTTTACGGAATTGACCGTAACTGGCTATACATATAACGCGCTGGGAGATTTGACGAATGTGTCCAATAACGGCGAAATCACGACCATCGCCTACAATACGCTTGGCCAGAAGACCAGCATCCAGGACCCGGATATGGGCCTGTGGCAGTATGAATATGATCTCAACGGAAACCTCGCCAAGCAGACCGACGCGGTGGGACAGGACATCCACTTTTTTTACGATGACCTGAACCGTATTTTCCGTAAAACAGACTTTTATTTTCTGGATGTCGATTACCTGTATGATGACGGCGCCGGACAGAACACGATCGGCCGGCTCTCAAAGGTCATGACAAATGCCGTCCCGATGATGGAATTTGCTTACGATGAGTTGGGCCGTGAGTCGGTGATCACAAAAACGATTGAGAATAACGATTATGATGTGACGGCTCACTATGACGCCCTGGGTAATATCACCGGCGTCCTGTATCCAAATGATACCAGCGTGTTTTATAAATATAATCCGGCCGGCCAGGTCGTGGGTGCTGCCAATACACCGGAAGATCTGCCGGACGATGCCCAGTCTGCCAATCCCAGGCCGGAGGCGCCTGTTTTGTTGAGCGCGTTAGTGAATGGTCAGAATGTGAACTTGAGCTGGCGCGCTGTCCAGGATGCCTCATCCTACGAGGTGCGTTACGGGACCTCTGCCGGGAGCTATCCTCAATCCACGGGAAATCTGGGAAACGTGCTGGAGACCGTGGTTCCGGATTTAACCAGCGGAACGGTGTATTATTTTATCGTCAAGGCGCAGAATTCAAACGGCAGCAGCCTGAACTCGAATTATTTAAGCGTCACCCCGCAGGCCTCCGCGCCCACCGGCCAGCCGGCGATTCTCACGGCGACAACGCCGGTCCCGGGTCAGGTGAATTTGACCTGGACGCTGGTTTCCGGCGCGACCGGTTACCGGGTCCAATACAGCGATACCGCCACGGGCCAGGATAGCGGAATGCTCACGGTTGCAAACACAGGTGCCGCGACTCTTGAAAATTTGCAGGACGGCACGCAGTACGCCTTGACGGTGCAGGGGTTCAACACCGCAGGCTACGGACCGCAGTCCGATGCGGTCTTGGTGACAACGCAGGCGGCTCCGCCGTCCGGCGGGACCATGGACATTGCCCTGGACACTACTACAAGTTTTATCGCGGCAGCTAAAACGAATGCCGTAGTCAGCCACACAATCACGCCTTCCGGTTCCAACCGGATGCTGATCGTTGCGGTTGAACTGCGGGATTCCTCAGTCGTGCCGCAAACCACGACGCTCAGTTACGGCGGACAATCCCTGACATTGCTGAGCCGGGCCACCAACTCGACATCTTCGAGTTACCGGTTATCCAGCGAAATCTGGTATCTGGTGAACCCGCCGGCAGGAACGCATACGGTGCAGGCGGCTTTCAATACCAACGTCAATGAGATCGGCGTTCAGGCCACGTCGTTTTTGGGGGTCAAACAGCAGGCGCCTGGGATGTTCGCGACGAATTCCGGTAAAAGCACGAATCCCAATGTCTCGCTGACAACAACGGCCGATAAATCCTGGGTGATCGATGCCCTGATCGCGAAAGTTTCTTTTGAATCATGGCTGACCATTAATCCGGCGCAGACGTATCTGGGCCATGGGGATATCGGAAGCGATGTCGCGGCCTCATCGTACAAATTAGTGGATCCGGCAGCAGCCACGTCCATGCAGTGGACCATGACCTTTTCGTATGAATGGGCCCTGACCGCGGCGGTGTTGGAACCGGCACCTTTGTCGGCCTCCTCGGGAGAAGGATTCGGGCTGGAGCATGCTTCAGCCCCGCCGGTCCGGGGGAACAGATGGGCGCGCTTGATCGGAACAGTGCTTGACGTTCTTTTCGGCGTGAAAGACGCCGAGGCTGCCGAAGAGAATTACAATACCTATATCAACGGGATCAATCCCAATGATGAGGTAACAGTGACATCAGGAGGCGCGTGTATCAGTTTTAATAATGTGCAGACCCGCAAGTATTCATCATATCTCTACACGCCGCATGTTAGTGACGGCGATTTTAAATATGAATTTGATACGACGTTAACAAACGCTGAAAGCAGTTCTGGAGAACTCCTGGTCTGGGGTGTTTCTAACGAACCCGCCGAAACCTATAACCGCTGGGCAGACGGGGTCTTTATCGGATGGTATTACACCAGCAGTCAGATCCGGCTGGACCTGGATTTTCAGGGAGGAGGGATCGGCGGGTATACCGGTTATCTGGTGCCGGGTCAGACGTATTATCTCACCGTGGAGCGTGTGGGGAATGCCTACACGGTTTCTCTTTACAGTGATTCGTCCAGAAGCCCGGGGTCATTGATCCAGACGTTTACCAAGACCAAGAGCAATGTCACCTATAATTATCTGTACGCGTTTTCAACGGAAGATATTAATTTAAGCAGTAAACGCATGAGCGGTTCTGTTTGTCATCTGGAGGATGTGAGTGCCAGTGTTCCGTCAGGGCCGAATGCTCCGCAGGTTATATCCGCCGCGCCGGGGGATGGGAGTGTTGAACTGCAGTGGTCATCCGTTAATGGTGCCGATAGTTATATTATTAAGTATGGGACCATTTCCGGTTCGTATTCGTACAATATTCCGGTCAGCGGGTCAACCACCAGTTATCAGGTGCCGAGTCTTGCCAACGGCATACAATATTATTTTGTTGTTGTCACGGTTGATAATGGCTTGGAAAGTAATCTTTCCAATGAGCTGCCGGCTAGACCTCACGCGCCGATTGCCGCGCCGGTTCTCAATGCGACACCGGGGAATGGGTTTGTGGATCTTTCCTGGTCAGCGGTAGCAGGAGCCACGCAGTATAGGTATAAATATGAATGGGAGACCGCGCCCGGTTCTACTTCAAGCCAGACATCTTCAGCGCCGGATAGTGCCACGACCCTGAGGGTCTCAAACCTCACCAACGGGACAGCCTATACCTTTACGGTCTGGGCGTATCTCAATGGCGTGGAAGGACCGCTGTCCAATTCCAGAACGGTCACACCGGGGACAGATCCGGGGATTCATGAGGCGCCGGTGATTACCGGTGCGGTGCCGACTCCCACAAGGATCACTGTGCAGTGGCAGGCAGTGGCCAACGCCGCAGATTACCGGCTGGATTACGGCACTGTTTCCGGGGGGCCTTACACCTTGGGCAGTGTGACCAGCGCGGGGGCTGTTTCGTATTCTGTGACGGGTTTAACCGCCCAGCAGAATTACTGTTTTGTGGTGACCGCCTTTAACGCCATAGATCCCGTCGGTATGACCAGCAGCGAGACCTGTCAAAGCACATCAGCCAATCCGGTGCCGTCTCAGCCGGTGCTTAATTCCATCCTTCCAGCAGATGAAGGCAACGGCCGGATCATCCTGTCCTGGAGCGCGTCCACGGAGGCGGATTATTATATTGTGCGTTACGGCACAGCGCCGGGCGCGCGTGATCAATCTTCAACTCCGATCACCCAGACCTTTACCGCGATCGACGGGCTGACTAACGGGCAGATGTATTTTTTTGTTGTGACCGCCTATAACCAGTATGAACAGAGTCCACCGTCCAATGAAGAGTCCGGTACGCCTCAGCTGGTC
>JBBRHV010000006.1:0-67212 GCA_038222225.1 Candidatus Omnitrophota bacterium | reverse complement strand
CGTGGACAAAGCACCTTTATGGTTGAAATGAATGAAATGGCTGATATTTTAAACAACTTAACCGATCGAAGCCTGGTCATCCTGGATGAGGTCGGCCGCGGCACCTCCACCTTTGACGGCCTGAGCCTGGCCTGGGCATTGGCCGAGCATCTGCAGAAAACCAAAGCCCGGACTTTATTTGCGACCCACTTTCACGAACTGACGGCCATGGCCCAAAAGTTTGACGGCGTCAAAAATTACAATGTCGCCGTTAAAGAATGGCAGGATGAAATTATTTTCCTGCATAAAATTGTCCCCGGCAGCACCGATGATTCCTATGGAATTTATGTCGCCAAACTTGCCGGCGTGCCGCAGCCGGTCATCACGCGGGCCAAAGCCATCCTGACCCAGCTGGAACTGAAACAAAATATGAAAGCTTCCCTCGTTGAACATGGCGCGGATCTGACGCCGACCGAAGAACAGCTGGACATGTTCTCCCTGAATAATGACCCGGTCGCCGCTGAGATCCGTCAGGAGCTTGAAAATTTAAATTTGAACACCATCACGCCGATCGAGGCACTAGGATTTTTGAATAAACTTAAAGGGAAATTAAAAGATCATTGAAACACATTCGCTCACGCGAATGAAATACGCGCAAAAAAATATACGAAACATGCTCGCGTTGCGAGCGAAATACAATCGTATTTCAACTGTATTTCAACCATATTTCTATTGGAATTTACGCACTATGACTAAAGTCCATATTCTGCCCCCAGACATTATCAGCAAAATCGCCGCCGGAGAAGTGGTTGACCGGCCGGCGTCGGTCATTAAAGAGCTTCTCGAGAACGCGCTGGATGCCCAGGCCGATACTATCGAGATCGAGCTTGTCCAGGCCGGAAAAACATCCATCCGCATCACGGATAACGGATCCGGCATCGAGAGCGACGATATCGAGACTGTTTTTGAACGGCATTCTACCAGCAAGATCCAGACCGCCGATGATCTGTTTGATATCCATTCGCTGGGTTTCCGGGGAGAGGCCCTTTACAGCATCGCGGCTGTCTCTGACATTACTTTACGCAGCAAAACCAAAGAGGCGGACAGCGGCTGGGATATCCATGTCCGCGGCGGTGAGAAGCTCAGACGCCAGCCCGTTGCCATGACTGACGGGACCGAGATCGAAGTGAAAGAGTTATTCTTTAATACTCCGGCCCGGCGGAAATTCTTACGTTCAGACACCAGCGAGGTCAACCAGATCCTCAATATCGTCATTCCGTACACCCTGCTGTATCCCGCGTGGCGCTTTAAACTGATTCATGCCGGAAAAATATTACTCGACTTAAAACCCGCGAACGATCATCTCTCACGTATCGCTGAGGTCCTCAATTTGAACCAAGACTTTCTCATTGAAGCGAAGCGGACCTTTGAAGACATCGGGCTATCGGCACAACTGTTCTTAAGCGACATCAATATTTTACGTTCCAAACGCGACCTGCAGTTTATCTTCATCAACGGACGGCCGGTTCAAAGCAAGAATATCAGCTTTCATCTGAACGATGTCTACCGCCTCATTTTGCCGCCGAGACATTATCCGTTCTTCTGCGCCTTTCTCACGCTTCCGGCCAACACGCTCGACGTCAATATTCACCCCACCAAGCGAGAGGTGAAGATCAAAGACGAACAGGCGGTCTGCTCTGCTTTGCGGAAAATCTGTGAATCAGGCCTCTTGCAAGCCAGCGGACCCAAGCAGGCCATGAGCCCTGTGCCGAATGAGTCCCAAAACCCGGCAGGCGCCAATATCCGTGCCCTGATTGATCAGGCCGTGCGCCGGCGGGAAGACCTTCAAAATGTCCTCGACAAAAGTTTCGATATCGAACCCTTTACTTCCGCGGAACAACACGCAACCGAACAATACACCTTTCCTCAACAGCTCGCCTCCTCAGGCTGGGGCAGCCAGTTGTTTGAACAAACCGCAGGATCGCTTAAAACCAAATTGGAGAACAGCCGCTTTATCGGCCCCTTGTTGAACAAGTATCTTCTGTTTGAAGCCTCCTCCGCCCTTCTTCTGATCGATCAGCATGCGGCCCAAGAACGGATCATGTTCGAACAGTTCATCCTGCAAATGCAGGAAAGCCGTATTGAGATCCAAAACCTTTTGTCCCCTTATCTTTTGAAAAGTTCCCCCCAGGAATTGAATGTCTGGGAAGAAGCCCAAGAGACCTTAGAACAAATCGGATTTTCCACATCGCAATTTGATGACCAAACGATCGCTATCCATACTCATCCCACTCTGGTGAAAGATCCGGAATCCGCGGTACGCGAACTGCTGGCCGGGGACAACCCCGCCCGCTGTGACCATGAAACCATTGCCCGACGTGCCTGCCGCTCTTCCGTTATGACCGGCGATGTGTTAAGGCCCCAACAGGCAGAATTCCAGCGGGAACAACTTTTAACCTGCCGGGATCCGTTCACCTGTCCGCACGGCCGGCCGACAGTGGTGGAAATGACGCTCGATTTTCTTGACAAACAATTCTTAAGGTCCTGACCATAAACAGTATCGCTCGTATTAAGAGAGGTCCCTTTTGAACGAAACAACCTTTATTTTCTTAGGTGCGCTTTTTTCCGCTATTCATGCCGGTGCCGCATTTTGCAGCATCTTGGTTTCGTTTAGCTCATCAATGATCCGTTTTGATAAAGGAGAACTGTCTCTCGCCTCCTTTGATCCATTTAGTATGTTTTCCGGCATTCTCTCGCTTCCCGGGCGATTCATCTGGACAACATGGATGAGTGGAAATGTGCCGGATGTCCTGGAATGGGCTGTCTTTCTTGCCAACAGTCTGCTCTGGGGATTTGGAACTGTCTTTATCCTTAACTGTTTCATACGGCTTTTTCGTCCCAAGTATAAACCCCTTCGCTGACTCCACCACGGACCAAAGCCGAAAACCCCAGGTGGTTTACGGGTTGATATTTCCCCCCAAAATCTGTATAATGAACGCCCACGGGTAGAACCCCTGGCTTAACGATCAATAACCTGGAAAACAAGATCATGTCCGAACCTAAACGCGTCTTAGTCGCCATGAGCGGCGGAGTGGATTCTTCAACAGCGGCCTATCTGCTGAAAGAACAAGGCTATATCGTCGAAGGGGTCACCATGTGTCTGGGCCTTCCTGACGGCGGGCCGGAGAATCCCAAAACGCGCTGCTGCGGGCGCGACGCGATCGCCGATGCCAGAACCGTCTGCGAGCATCTCAAGATCCCTTTTTATGTCCTGGATTTCTCCAAAGATATGCAGGAACATGTGATCAAGGATTTTGTCACACAATATACTCAAGGACGCACCCCCAATCCCTGCGTGGAATGCAACCGATTTCTAAAATTCGGAAAACTTCTCAAATACGCCAAAGACAACGGCTATGATTATCTGGCCACCGGCCATTACGCCAGAATGACTGACATCAACGGTCAGCTTTTTCTAACGCCGGCCAAAGACACCAATAAAGATCAATCGTATTTTCTCTACTGTATTGCGCCGGAGAGTTTAGACTCCATCCTTTTTCCGCTGGCCGACTACACCAAAGATGAAGTGCGGAAAATCGCTCACGCGGCCGGTCTTCCGGTGGCCAATAAACCGCAAAGCCAGGACATCTGTTTTGTTTCTGACGAGGGATACGCGGACTTTGTAAAAAAATGGGTTCCAACAGTCGAGCCCGGAAATATTATTGATACAAAAGGCACTGTCTTGGGACAGCATAACGGCATTATCCATTTTACAATCGGACAACGCGACGGACTGGGAGTTGCACTTGGCAAACCTCAATATGTTGTGTCTTTAAACGCCGATACGCATGACGTGATGATCGGCGATGAGGCCGATCTGAGATCCACGACCCTTTTGGCCGGAAGCATCAACCTTTTCACTGATCCTCTTCCCGAAAAATTGTTTGCGAAAATCCGCTACGGAAAAAACTTATTGCCCTGCCGGGCTGAGATGCTTCCCAAAAAAATGGCCAAAATTATTTTTGATGAACCGCAAAAAGCCGTCACCCCAGGACAATCCGTTGTTCTGTTTGACGAAGACGGAACACTGCTCGGTGGCGGCATCATCTTATTCGTCACAGCTAATGACCGGGGCAAACCATGAACAAAACTGAACTGATCCAATGGCTTGAAACAACCGACCCTTCCCGCTTGGAAGAACTCTATGCAGAGGCCTACCGGATCAAGTGTGAGCACGTCGGCCCGATCGTGTATTTTCGCGGCATCATTGAGCTTAGCAACCTCTGCCAAAAAGACTGTCTCTACTGCGGCATCCGCAAAGGCAACAAGCGCGTTGAACGCTATCAGATGACCGAAGATGAAATTGTTCAAACCGCCTATTTAGCGGACCAGATGAAATACGGATCCATCGTCCTTCAGTCCGGCGAACGTCAGGATGATGCTTTTACAAACTTTATCGAACGGGTTATACACGGCATCAAACGCGTGAGCGAAGGACGCCTGGGCATCACCTTGTCTTTGGGAGAGCACTCCCCAGACACCCTGCGCCGTTGGTTTACCGCCGGAGCGCACCGGTATCTCTTGCGCATCGAGACCTCCAACGAAAAACTTTATCAAAAAATCCACCCTGAAGGCCACGACTTCGCGCAACGTCTTGAATGTCTTAAGGTTTTACGCCAAAACGGCTATCAGGTTGGGACTGGCGTCATGATCGGGCTGCCCTTTCAAACCATTGAAGACCTGGCGGAAGATATTTTGTTTTTTAAAAACCAGAATATGGATATGATCGGAATGGGACCCTACATTGTGCATGAAGATACGCCGCTGGCGTCTGAAGCCAAAAATTTTGACGGACCGCACAATTTGGAATTAGGATTAAAAATGATCGCCTTAACACGAATCCTGTTGAAAGATGTCAACATCGCCTCCACCACAGCCCTTCAATCCCTGTCGCCCGAAGGCCGTGAACTGGGGCTTAAGGCCGGCGCCAATATCATCATGCCGAATATGACGCCGACCAAATACCGCAAAAGCTACCGCCTCTATGACAATAAGCCCTGCCTGGATGAAAATGCCGTGCTCTGCCGGGGATGTTTGGAAAACCGCATTGATTCGATCGGAGAACGGATCGGATACGACCAGTGGGGAGATTCCCCTCATTTTCACAAAGACTTTCCGGTCCCGCAGATCCTTCCTTAAAACCGCCGGCCTCCCCGCTTTCCTCAAGCGGGAAACCCAGCTAATGCTTATTTTTCTCACATCCCCTCCGTCTTGATAGCAGCAAATTCATAAAGATACGCGGAGGCGCTAGTGGCCTGAATAGTATCCAGCCTGTCCCCAATAGATTCTAAATAATCAACCATATACTTCTCTTCCGACCTTTGCTCCCGAAAATAAACATGCGAAAAAATGAACCAAACTCGCCCGCCCCTTTCGAACTGATCAAGATCGTCACAGTATTTCTTCCAATCCTTCCGCGACTTACTTCCCTTTATGAAATTGTCCTCATCAAACCCATACTGCCCCGCGTAATAACGGAAGGCGTATTCGGCTCCATAGTATATATAAATAAAATCCTCTTTTTCCCTGTGTTCTCTTAAATAATCCAAGACCGGCTTAAGCTCTTCCGAATAAAACATCCGCTGAGTTACCTGTCTGTAGGCCGTGATGCTCGGCGACCATACGATAATCGCCAACATAACAACGCCTGCTCCCCGGAGAACATATGAACGCTTATCCATTAAAAACACCAAACCTTCTGCAATAAAAAGATACAAGAAAGGAACATAAAATAAAAGCAGCCTTCCCGTAAACGGATAGTAACCAATGCCGGAAACCCCCAAAGCCAGAATGATCGGCATCAACGCCATCCAAAAGAGATATTTGTCTCTTTTAAACATGGAATAACTTCCCAAAACAAAAGCTGCTGCCCCAAAAAAAGTCTGCCGGATCGCGCCTGGATCGGAAAACAATTGAATAAATGAGTCAACAAACCATCCCAGGTCACGGATAGATTGCGGAGGAAAAGGCATAAAATTACGCTGCCAAGCATTCTCAAGAAACACATTATTCCCCATTGCTTTTAAAGAAAGACCATACAAAACGATAAGGCTCAACCCCCAAAGAATAAAACTGGCACACAAAAGCGCACACTCTCTCCACCTCTTGTTTGAAAAATAAAAAACCAACAGCGTCAGCCCAATTCCGCCGAGCATAAAAACGGCCGGGTGTGAAAACCATATCATAGCCGCCCCGCCCATTCCCAAAAGAATGCCCCTTTGAAAGGTCAACTTTTTCGTTAAAAAAACCACTCCTAGCAATGAAATAATGAGAGCGAAGAAAACATCACTAGAATATTGTTTGAATTCTGTGTTATGGAACAACAAGGAAGAGGAAAAGGAAAACAGAACTAAGGCGATCAAAGCCGTTTTTCTTGCGCTGAATTTTTTAATGACATTATAAAAAAGAGGGACTGAAATAATACCGGACAAGAAAGGAACAGCTCTTAAAACAAGTTCACCGTTTCCAAACATCAAAACCAATTGTTTGGTGAGCGCCAAGAATCCGATCGGAGCGGTTTGATTGTAATCTAACGGCTGAGTAATAAGTTCCCAGGAGGATTTGTGGATGATATTTAAAGCCAACATGGCCTCATCAAACCAGAGTGAGCGATTCGCTAAATACTCACCCAAACGAATGCCGATCCCATAGCCCACGATTGCAACTAAAAATATCCGTCTTGCCGAAAAAAAACTTTTCGCGCTTCCCTGAACATTTTTAGTTTTCATATTATCACCCTGCAATATCTATGCCTCTTATCATCACAAGACATTACGCCACTTGTTGAGAGGCTGAAATCAGCTCCCGAATAGCGTCAGTGATGTGCTGATATTGACCTGCCAGAAGCCATTCTTTGCGGAAAATACTTCCGCCAAACCCAACCGCTGAGGCTCCGCACTTAAAAAATTCAGCGATTGTGTCCTTGCTCACACCGCCGCAGGGCATGAGTTCAATTTGATCAAGCGGCCCTTTCAGCTCTTTGATATAACCGGGGCCTAATTGTTTGGTAGGAAAAACCTTGACCATGGTGGCTCCGGCATTCCACGCATGAAAAACTTCTTGAGGCGTCAACGCGCCGGGAAAAACCGGAATATCAAGTTCGTTGCAGGAGGCGACCACCTCTTCAATAAAGACAGGCGACACAATAAATTCTGCTCCGGCCTTCAGCGCTCGCTCCATATCATCGGCATTTAAAACTGTTCCGGCCCCAACGGTCAGCTCACCGTCAGAAACCGCGATCATCTCACGGATCATGTCTTCAGCGCCTGCCGTATTCATGGTGATCTCAATACTCTTAAGACCAGAGGCCATCACGGCCCGGGTCAGAGGATAAACCTGTTTCTTTTCGATCCCGCGCAAGATGCCCAGAATAGGAAGTTTTTTAAATTGGGAAATATTCATACTCAAATTAAAAACAGATTGAAATACATGGAAAAATATAGACATACATTGAAATAAAAAACCCTAACGATTACTTGCTCTGATTAAGCTTTCTCTTTTTCCGAATTTCTTATTTCTATGTATTTCCATTATATTTCAATTGTATTTCTATCACCTGCCGCTTCCCTTTACGCTGTCTTTTAATCCAACCCCGTATTAGTCAAACTCTCATAAAAATCACGGTAATTCTCTTTCTTCTCCGTCTTTCGCAAAGCCAAAGCAGCGCGAGGATGCTCATTGAGCATACCGGCGATCGCGTAAGGAATGACATATCCCCATTCGATCTTTTCACGCAACGGGACAAAATCCCGGGAGATCAGATCAAGAACCGGACGGATATCAAATTTCGGATTCTTTAAGAACCCGAGCAAAAGCTCGATCGGACAATTCCCGGCAGCCCGGCCGATCCCGAAAATTGTTGCATCCAGAAAATTCGCCCCATGGATAATCGCTTCAATCGTGTTGCCGAAGGCCAACTGCTGATTATTATGACCATGAAAACCAATCTCGCGTGTCTTTAAAATCCTCTTATACAACTTGGTCAAATGCTCAATATTTTCCTGATAAAAATACCCAAAACTATCCACAATATACACCACATCCGCCTTGCTTTCCTTTTCGATCTGATAAAGAGCGGCTTCGAGGTCCGGCCCCTGATCTTTGGAAATAGCCATGATATTAATGGTGGTTTCATAACCCTTATCATGGAATTCATTGGCCATCGAGATCCCCTTATCAATATCCTTCACATAACTGGCCACGCGGACCATGTGCACGGGACTCTCAGAAGCCGGTTTTATATCTTCCATATTCACCCGGCCGATATCCACCATCACCGAGATCTTGGCATTGGATTCAATGCCTTCGGTCACTTTTCGGATTTCGTCATCCTCACAGAATTTCCAGGCGCCGTATTCCTCCGGCGAAAAAAGATCTTTGGAATTTTTATATCCGAGCTCAATATAGTCAACCCCAGCCTCGGATAATCCTTTATAAACATCTCTGACAAAACTGTGATCAAATAAATGGTTGTTCATCAACCCGCCATCGCGGATCGTGCAGTCAAACACCCGAATTTCCGGTCTATACATTTTTTCCTCTCCTTCGTCTTCAATATCCCTAATAAAACAACCGCAAGTTCACTTATTATACATAAAATCTAAAATTCATATAATTTTTTATTTTTACCAAAACCATTTTATAGAAATCCCGGCCAGCTAAAGAAAAAAGCGTTGCAGTATGAGTTTGTAGATCAACGCAACTCTCAGGATCGCTGTCCCGAACCAAGAATCGTGACTTTCAGAATCAAAACTTGCCATCCCCAACGTCGGCCTGCGGCGTCCTGGATAAACAAGGATCGAAATAAACAAAAAAATCGATCCCGACATCACCGGAAAGGCCGAAAGATCCGGGGCCGAGTTTAGATCAAACTTGAATGGCGATATAGGCCGAAGGGCATCCTGATCTTCAAGAGGAGAGGCCGAAAACGATTCAGGCGATACTCTGATCCATTCAAAGTCTTGCGCCTGCTCCGCCGGATTTAACGCCATGGAATGTTGCAAAACTTTCAACCAAACACGGTCATACCCATCATGGTTTTCTTCCAGAGAACGGCGAAACCCCTGCCAAGCCTCATTGGTTGGATCATTGAACCGCCCTGCAAATTCATCAAAATAATCTGCGGACGTCTTGCCCATACGATCCGCTTCTGCCATCGAGAGCTTCCCTTCAAAATACGTCCGCCAAACACCAAGGTTAGGATCCTGATGATGAGAGCTGGAGACGTGAACGACCGATCCGACCCGAATCGGACGCTGATCAGGCAAGCGCCGGCTTTCATTTCGTTCAACAGCCCTTCTCTGCATCATGACCGCACGGTCGCTTTGATCTGTAACACGCAAAAAGATTTTAAGCCATGATATAAAATCGCCGCTATTTCTGTTTCGTGATTCTTCTGAAATTCTTTTTATTGTTTCTTGAGCGTTACGACCCCGCTCCTCGGTGAAATTGTCCAGTGAAGCCGCTAGCACCGCGGCGTTGGTGGCTGGCAAAACTTCCTCTTTGCCCGAAGCCTCCGCCTCTACCAGTGAAAGCATTCTGCTGCTGGCAACCGGGACAAAACCAAAATATATAGCGATCAGATACGGAATCGCGCCAACAAACAGCGTGAACAAACTGATATGAAATGGAAAGAAAAAAATATTGTAAAGAAGAACAACCGGAAGAACTTTTTTCGCCCACCCTTTAACGTGATACGTACCAGCTTCACTGACTTTCTGGTTAGCCTTGAGGGAGCTGAATACCGCAAATAACGGACCAACCACGGCAACCACATTATTCTGCACCCCAAGGCTGATATCCGAAATAAAACACGGTAACACCCCAAAAACAAATCCAATCGAGATGCCATAGAAAGGGATCGCGGCCTTGAGCGTTGTCAGCATTTGCGGCGCCTTTTCCTGCCAAACTTCTTTAAAAAAATTTAACCCCAAAGATAAACGCGGCTCATCATGGAGCCCCGCGGGGCGGAATCCCGACCGAAGCGCCCTCCTTTCAACATCTGAAGATAAAAGTGTTTCGGCGTCGGGATAAAAACGCTTCTCCACATAACCATGAGCGAGAAAACTGATCAAAATTGATATTGGGCAAGTAACCATCTGATCCGGCAAACCTATGAGGGCTTTAGGAAACACAGCGCACCACACCTCATACGTCGCCGGCCAAAACCAGCCGAAGATTCCCACCATAAGAATAAAGATCATGGGGAATTTGCGCCAGCGGAAATCCCTCAGTTTGATCCGGTAATTTGCGTGTGCCTTGCGTAAGCGAAGATGCTGACCAAAAAATTCTCCCACAAAACCAAAAACCAAAAATCCAACAATCGTTTTTACATTCATTCCATCTGAAAACCAGGGTAGCGGGATATCCGCCACCAAAACCTGCAAAGCGGTAAAGACCGCAACAATAACCCCTACAACGACAAGTGCAAATTTAAGACTGACCGGACGGTACTGAACACTCTTGTCCCCACTCCTCAAAACCGCACTATTTGCCGCCGAAGACGAATCGCTTCCATTTTCATCCTTTGGCTGGCTATGGTCCCGCGCAAATTGTCTGGCTGCCTCTGTTCCGCCCAAAGCAGCGATAAAAACTGTTTTATGCTCGTCATCTAAATTCTCCCAAAACCAAGGCCATTCAAAACTACAAAAATTCGCTTTTAACAAGAACGCTATGTTAAACAAAAACATATAATCCGTGTTCATATTAAAAGCGCGGGCTAATTTCAGAGGAGCGCTCACATCTTCATGAACCAGACGGACAATCGCGGCCCTATCTTGTTCATGCACCGCTTCATAAAGAGCAAAATCGTGACGGTCATCCGTTCCATCAATCATGACATGCTCGAAAACAGCCTCAGCGCCGCCGAATCTTTGCGCCAATTCAGCAAAGAAAGCACAGGTACAATTGCGTTCATCAATAATGATCTTCCCAGATTCATCTTTCCTCTCATTTCCTCCGTCCAAAACCGCAGAACTGGTGTCGTGTTGCCCCGATGGAGTGCTTGAATTTTCAGCTCCTGGCGCCTTCATGTAAAAGAAAAGATGCTCATCAAAACCTCTTTGACCAAAAAAGTCTTTTATTTTGACCAAATTCTCCACATCCTCCCCCAGCGCATCTTCAAAAGAAAGGGAAAAAACAAATTCCTCGACTCCCCCTTCAAACTCAAAAAGATTCCCCTGAGCCCAAACCGCCATGATCAAGGCCAGGGTCTCGGCGCCATAACCTTGTTTCCTATAATTGACAGGTTGATGATCACTAAAGAATTCCCCACCATGAATAGAAAATCTGAAACTCACCCGATTTATACATGGGTAAGAAAAAAAGACTCCATGCCCGACAACAACAGGGAATTCATTATTCTCATGCGCTTTTGAAATACTGAAGAAATAATCGGAATACTGATCGCTCGGGGCGAAAACATGGATATCTGTCTTCCCGTAACGAAACGCCAGACAGTCCATTGCTAATAAATCCCTTAGAACATCTAATTCTCCAAATCGCAAGTCAATGTCATACGCAATTAAACTGTTGATTAATGTTGAAATGAGGATGCGTTTTTCGGATGACGTTACACTTCTCTTTCCAACGGACAACGTTCGAATAAATTCAGAAGTCAAAGGCGTCGGAATGGAATCAGAAACCTGCACCGCGGCGTTGGTCGATTGGGGATTGTCCCCGCGGGGGGACTGTCCCCTTCCGCCAGAAGACTGTCCTCTATCTCTTGCGCCAGGAAGGGACTGCTGAAGAACATCCCTCACAACTGCATACTGCGCCAATAAACGAGGTCGATCTTTTTCATCAGCCGAATGATACCTCTGTTCATATTCTTTGGGGTGGAAAACAACATCCACACAATGCTGCGCAAAATCTTCTAACGGATCAAAAGACGCCGGCAATGTACGTCCCTCCCTTTGCCATAATTTTTCATCTCTCGAGGACGGATGTTGTGAAGTCCCTACCGCACAGGCCACAACCAGCGTCTCTTCATTCTGCTGCATAGCCCTACCAGCCCCTCGTCTGTTAAAATCCGCAATGATCTTCCGTCGGAATTCATCCGAAGGAAGAATGCCGCTGGCTCGCAGCCAGGCAAAAATAAAATTCGTCCGGACAAGATGCTGAACCCCGGGCATATCCCCATGAATTAACGCCTGATCAATGGCAACCAGATTGGTCGGCAGAAGAACCCGCATAATCCCCACGCAGAGAACATCCTCCAACGTCGCATTCAAAGATACGACATTTTCATCATCGCGCAGATCAATGCTGATCACTGGAAGTTTTCGGGCGTCTGTCAAAACCTGAAAACCATCCTTACAAAGGATGCTCGCCGCACGAGGATTCGATATTGAAAAGATTTTTTTGTGTCCCTGGCTTCGCACAACATCAAACAAATACTGATGCAGATAACGTCCGATCCCGCGGCCTTCATGCTGTTGATCAACGGATGTTTGAACCATATAAACCAGTTTCCTTGAAGGATAAATGGAAGCGAACGTATACCCTAAGACCACGTTCTTCTCTATGTAAACAAAAATTCTCGGCTCACCATTGAAATCTTCAGCTATGGACTGTATGGATCTGATGATCACATTCATCGAAACAGGGGTAGATGAGGAGACCCTCTTGGATAGCGCGAGTATGCGCTCAGCATGCTCAAGTCTGGCCGGAATGACCGTCCCGGTTAAAGCAGCGCGCCCATGGACAGGCTGGGGAGAAACGGCCACGGAACCTGATTCCCACGCTGCCGGCGGAGAAAGATCTTGAACCTGACCATCAGCCATGGCAATAAACCTGAACGATCGTCCGACGCTCTTTCTTGTGTTCAATGCCGGCGCTGCGAAAGGTTGAGTAGCGGAAGCCCCCCCACAACACTTCTTGTATTTTTTCCCGCTGCCGCAGGGACAAGGATCATTGCGGCCAACTTTTCCACTGCCCAGCACCGCAGCGCTTGTCGCTCCCTGGATCTTATTCCCGCTATTGTCAGAAACCGGTTGCTCTCTCGCTTCCTGTTCCTGGAGAACTTGCCAAATTGTTTCCCCATTATCATCGGCAATTTCATGGACTTCGACCGCACCGGATTTTGCATCTCGGAAAAACCATTTTTCCTGGTGATTTGTCCCATCCTCTTTAGGCGAAGATTCATTTCCAAGCACCGCGGCATTGATTTCAGACTCTAAGGAAATAGGCTCTGCCTCTTCGCCATCCATGGCGGCTTTTGTTTTTCTTAAAATAATCGTCCCCTTTTCCGTGTCAATTTCCTGCGCGCGGAACCCTTCAAAATCTCTCAGCCATTTCTCAACCATTTCCTGTTCTGCCACCCGGCTCGTGTCGTCAATGATCACCGCAACCTCATCGCTTAAATGATCAAAAAGAATCGGCATGGCCCCAGCTCTTTGACCTGAGCCACGCGGCCCATCAACAATCACCAAATCAATCGGGCCGATACCCTCTAGCCGGGAAACGTCATACCATCTTCCCGTGCCGTTGTGATTCGAATATTCTCTGATCGGAGCATGAATAACCGTCGCGTAAGTACCAAGCCCATGGGCATCCAAATTTTGCCGCGTCTTTCCTGCATAGGCTGCGTCCTGCTCCATGGACCACACATGCCCTGTCTGTGGAGCCCCCAAAATCTTTTCACCCGTTAGGCGGAATCCTGCCCGTTCCGCAGAAGTGCGGCGGGACTGGCTGCAGGATAAATTTTTCAAAGCCTGAGCAATGATGATTGTCGAAGTTCCGCTGCCCAAATCAAGAACAACTTTTGGACGATATTTCATGATATAAGAAACTATGATCATAGCGAGATCCGGTGAGGCCGCCCATCCCCCCATTAAGGGAAAAGCCTGGGAAGGCTTCATCATCGCATATAAATTTTTCAACTTGTCGAATTGGGCTGGAAACTGCTCTTCTGTCGATATCAGCAAAAACTCATCTGCCCTGAATAATTCCAACTTCAAACCAAAACTAAAAACAAATGCCCGGAAAACCCGTAAATGCCCACTTCCTATTTCACCCTGGTTATTGCTCTTTTCGAGCACCACGACCGAGCTGGTGGATAACTGTTTCCGGAGAATCCATCGGGCAGCGAACACCATCAGCCAAAGGATAGTCTTTGATCGCAGATAGATCTTCCCAGGATAAAAACTCCTCAAATTCCAAAGCTCTTCAACAATGACTTGATATGCCGAGGATGTTTTCTTTTCTCTGACCATGGCAGCTTCGCCGACAAAAACAGTTGCTGTCGAACCCTTCACCCCTGACAAAACCTCCCGGATAACCCTGCGCACCAACCATCGGGCATTATAAACAAAATGTATGAACACCGCAGGCCAGTACATCAGTACTGCACCAAAGAGGCCGAACCACCGGACCGGATACCGGGTAAAAGCATTAATCGTCGTACGCAGCTCCAAAAGCTCCTGAACCCACCGCTCATGCATATTGCTCTCATTGACGCCATGCTCCCCAAGCCAGCCCGCAACACTCCATATTTCGGCTAAAAGTTTATATTCTTCTCTTACCGGCTGACGCACCAAAAGAATATATAATTTTACCAGCCATGACCGTCGAGGGTCCTTGAACTCTTCCCAACTCGGCAAGGCCATCGCGGGACGATCTTCTCTTTCCCTTTTTCGGCTAACGAAACGGGATTTGGAACCGACCGCGGCGTTAGTGGAATAATTTTGGATTGTCTCTATCCGGCACCCGGCTTCACTGCACCAAAGCTCGTAAAATTTGGAGCGGTTTAGTTCAGCCTCAACTCTAACCTTGTAATACTGCCCCCAAACTGGATTCAATGCGTTGAGGTCCTTATACGCCCCTTCCTTCTTGCGCTCGACTACCTCCAAAATTTTATCTTCGGCGTTATCACCATTACTAACGATCTCTCCCGGGTCAAAAAGGACCAGTGGTCCGTTGGTCTGACCATTATCTTTGACATATCCATAATTTCCCAAAAATCCCAAAGCATGATTAAAAAATCCCCAGCGCCAAAACGCATGCTGGATCTCAATGTAACGCTCGACCGCTACATAAAACTGCGCATCCGTCATTTCCCGCAACACCTGTATCAGTTCAACCACTTCCGACTGTTCAATGACCTTTCGGTTCCGCTCCAACCATCTCCATTTAAAAATTCCATTCCGATCCTCCGCAGGGACACTGATCACTCGAAAATCTGCCACATATCCTTGCTGCACAAACCCAAACTTAAGCATGTCCTCATAACCCTTGAAATAATTGTCATGGAAAAGCGCCTTCTCAGCCCTGACCGTCTTTGAAAAAATAAACATACTGCCAGCCATAACAATACAAAAACTAACAACCGCTCTGAAGGCCTTAAGCATCTTCGTTATGCGGACAAGAACACCGGTGTTCGGCCGTCCGGCCTTACCGGCCTGCGAAAGAATATCGTAAAAAGGCTGACCCTCCACGGTCTTCATTCCAGCGGACCTTTGATAATTTTTCCGCAGCGTGTCCATAATCCACAGATACGCCGATGTTCTGAACAGCCCGCGATCAAGAAGATGATTCCGTAATGACCTATAGTAGGCAGACAGCGTGGATTTCCTGACCTTATAAAACATCCGTCGACTCGGCGAGAAATAAATGTCCGCTTGATAACCGGCATTGACTTTTCTTAAATCATCAGGCAAAGAATCATTACCTGCTCTAAGCGCCTGATCTCTGCCACCCTGCAGAATCACGGGTCTTTGCGCTTCCGCCACCTCATTCACTGTTTGGGTTGTTCCATCCCCGAGACTCTGTCGAACAAAATCAAAAATTGCTTTATTGGGAGACGTATGATCCGGTTCGCTCTGTTCACTCAATACTGCTGAATTGATACCACCTTTAAAATCCGAATAAGAACTGACCGGCGGCCCTGCCCTGGATCGGTTGGCTTTTAAAGAAGCCTCCCTTAGAATTTTTGTCTGCTCCAATTCTTCTGCCATTTTCTTCATTTCCCGGGCTGCAACCAATGTCTGATAATAAAAAAACAGAACAACAATGCTTATGCCTTTAAGAACTTTCATGTGCGGAGCATGCTGGAACGACATCGCCAAAAGAATGATACCTATTCCCCAAACAGCAGCTAACAAGACCCGCCCAATACGCTTCATCCTCACCGAACGGTGGAGCAATTCTTCCGCGGAGATATGGCTGTATTTTTGGGCCATCCATTCCGGAGCACGATCTCCCCGGATATTCTTAAGATATCTCTTCCATTCCTTATGCACCCGGATGATCTCCGGGACCACCACCATACTTACTCCGCTGATGAAGGCTGCTGCCGGTAGGAGCGCTGCTATAAAAGTCATCCACTCAGGCCAATCCAGCTTTATGCTTAATAACGAGATCCATTGCAAAATGAGCGTTCCCCACGAAAAAGATAAAAGCGCATACAAACCAACCATGTTTGCAAACCTCAAGACCATTTTCAAAAATTCGATCGTGACCTTGCGTGATTCATAACGGTCTTTGATCCAGGTGAGAGCCCTAAAAATTAAAGAGTGCCGCATCTCGATCCCCTCAGACATAACAATGATTCCCCACATCATGGCAATGCTTGCGACAACGTCAACCGGCAATGCGACCCAGGGAGACGCGACAACGCCGGCAAAACACGCGACGCAATAGTTTAAAACCGCAGAGTTGGCGTTAGAAGATGGCGCTTCTCCATCCTTCGGGTTTGTTGCCTCTTGTATGACCTGAATATCCTGGGATCCGCTGGCCTGCGGTTCTGTGCCGGATGAAACAGCAATTCGTAAAACATTTGGTCCTTCAAACAGCTCGGCGCGCTCCTCTTCCTCTACATGCCAACATCTGATCACATAAACAATGTCCTTATCAGGTTCACGTTGCGTTACTCCTTTTTCTTCCATCTCGCTATCCGCGAGGGGACGGGACTGGAACTTGTTTTTCCGCCGATGAACAAACTCCGCATAACCATACCGGACCTGCAGCAAATCCTGCAACATGACAAACGATATCTCCTCTGCTTTCCTCTCTCCCAAAGCACCCCAAAGATAAAACAGCATCTCTCCAGAAAGAGGAACGCGTTCACCGGTCTCCCTTTCCCTGGCTTCCAAAAACCGCTGCATCTCCTTATAGGCGACACGGGCCGCCTCATGCTGCTCATGGCTGATCTGATCTGCCCGGGGACTCCGCCCAAATACTTTCGCGTGCTGAAATACAAATTTATTCCGGCGCACCTCTTTTGCCTGCTGCCAGCCCATTTCTCCAAAAAACATTTCCGCACCCAGATCCGCCAAAAATTCATCGATCGCATCCTGTCCATCCTCTTCTTCGATCCTATAAATTTCAATAATCCAACGGTTAAAAATATGCGTCCACTCGTGGGCGCAGGTACCGAACATCATCTTCGGTTCATTGCGGTCCTCGATAAGATCTTTGCGCCCGAACTGCAGCTTGCTGTTACCAATCCCGCCGTAATCTTCTTTCAGCATCGTGCCGGTCATAATGCTGTCGATGTCATCTTCCTGATTCTGGCATCGTGAAAAAAAGGAACTGCTTCTTTTTATTTTCGCAACCATAATCAAATACACGGCCAAGATATAAACCTTAAGCTCTTCATTGTGCCAAACACCGCTGTCTGAAAATAGTTCCAAGGAGGTCAAATGGGCCTTTTCATGTAACACACGTTTAGCTAATACAAGCGCTTCGGTCTCGTTTTCCGGCAATGGCATCAGTCCATAAGCATACAAGCGCAATACTGGCGCCACCGAAACATTGTGGAAAAGCGAACCCAGCATCTCTTGAACGCTCCAGCTATTGAGACGCGGGAAGCCTTTGCCGTCAAGCGCGGCCACGCCCTTCAAAATCCACTCCAGCAAATCGACAGAGCCTCCGTCACGAACGCATTCCACCAAAGAATTCAACGCCTCAATCCTTTTCTCTTTAGTCAACCGGCACTTCCCATCGACGATATTTTTTAATATCCCGCGGGCCCCTTCCCCTATCGGTTCACAAGGCATCTCAAAAACAAGCGCTCCAAGTATGAGTAACCCCGTTTCTGGATCCCTCTCGATCCCTTCGCCTAATTTATAGGCGATCGTGTTCAAAAATCCCCGGCAAACAGCCCGTATTTGCGGAGACGCCGGACTCTTTTCCTTTTGCGCCTCAAAGATTACTCTGATCGCAAGGAATTTCCCTTTGCTGACACCGAAGGCCACCCTTTGAAGAGCGCTCAAAGAATCTTCATCACCATAGGACACAGACTGCTCCAGAAGATCGGACCCGGGCACACCGCCTTTTTCAAGATCCTTTTGCGCGGCCCGGATAACAGCCATTTTCAAATTTCTCATGTTCGAACCCAAATGGGCTGAATATTCCCGATCAAGATCCACCGTCAAAATAAAATGCCAAACCGCAGCCTCTTGTTTGCTGTGGCCGGCGACGACAGATTGCAGCAGACCAAACACCTTCTTGTTCCCTGCCCGGATCAGCTGCTTGACCTTGCCGAACGACAAGGAACTTCCCTGCTCAAGCCCTGCCCTTAATCCTTTCCAATCGATCCCTCGATCATCCGCCGGAACGCCTTCATTATTTTGCGAAACAGCAGCATTGGCGCCTTTATCTTCGGACATCCTCTTTCCAGGCTGGCGCTCACCCTTCTTTTTTCGATTTTTATCAGCTACCGGCATCACCGGTGATCCGAGCGGAATAATTCGATAAAAGTCCCTCTGATGAAGAACGTCCTCCTTCCTGCCGAAACGGACAGGCTCCAACATCATATGCCGCGATTCCAAAAGATTCACCAAGGCCAGCATATGCTCGTGATTGAGCGCGGTCTCGACCCTGACATCCTCTTGGGGTGCCGGCGAATTTGCAATCAATTCAAACGCCAGCGGACTGCACCATCCATTCAAAAGAAAGTCCCCGTTTTTAAAACTTTTCGCTAAGAGGCCTAACATTTGTGCACGTTCTGTCATAGGAATGCCCGAACGACCAAAAACATTCATCGTAATATACATCTGCGCACCCTGGATCGGCTGTGCTGAACTTCCAAATTTTGATCTGGATAACGGTACAAGGTCAACACAATGGCCATTAAGCCTTCGCGCTTTATACTGCGCCCAATTTTCCTGAACGTTTGGATCGGGATCAAAAATCGTAACCACAACACCGCTTTCGATTAAAATCATTTCAAACGGCGCCAACGCAAGCACGCCGCTGCCAACGGAAACGGCCCGCTCAATTTGATCCAATTTTAATTCATGAATTAACCAAAACGCCTCCAACTGTGAATTTTTAGCCATGCTCAAGAAATCTTCCAAGCGCTTCTTTTGAGAATCACTTCCCGTCGAATCATCCGTGTTTCCGTTCAAGACTGCAGAATTCGCTCCACTATTCTTGCTCGTTGCGTCGGCATTTCTTCTGACGCTATCCTCTGGGCATGTCGCGCACGAACCCAGACCAAAAAACTTCGCCGCATGACTGACGATTTGAGAAAGCTTATCCCGTTGAAGAGATACATAAAAAACAGATCCTTCCGCATCCTCAGGAAAAAGATCTTTACGGTTTCGGATATCCCACTGGATCCCGCCGATGCATGCAGCAAATTCATCAATGGCTTTCAGTCCGCGCCCTTTTCCACCCAATTGATCCGAGTCCTTTTTCTTTTCGGAGGTCGCGGTCTCACCGGAATCATACGACAGACCATTGGTGCGCATCTCCGCAATCATCACCCGGCCATCAAAGGAAATATAAAATTCAAGAACCAACGGAACATCGGATGATTGGCCGCTCTTTTTCATATAGGCATCAAAAGCATTTTCGATGGCTGGAATAAAAAGATCACCAACGGTACAAGTTAAATACTGTTCATCGACCTGTGTTGCCTTAAATCCAGAAACATTTTGATTAAGAAGGATCCCTGCCGCTTTCCCAAATACAGCTCTGAAGCTTTCACCAAGTAAATTGAGGAGCGCCTGTTTATGCTCTTTAAGGATAAGGAACAACCGAACCTGCTCGTTCGTTAATTCAATATTCGCGAAAAGGTGCGGCCCGTTGAATCCTGTGCGGTCAAGCGGCTTGTCCATCCTTGCAGCCCAAGGCGTTGATCGCACCCCGCTCTCTTTGTGGGACGCCATGATGCTCTCAAGCAGAGAATCAAGAGAAGAATCCTTCGATCCCCTAAAAACCGCAGAGTTAGCACCGCTAACAAACGCATCCGATCCTTTTTGCCTCAATGAAAATTCCCGGACAAAAAATCCGATCGCGAACGTGGTCCGGCCCGAGCGCGTATCATCAAGATCAATCTTTCCCCCTAATCGATTGATGGTATACCGGCTGTTATAAAGTCCCACGCCCACTCCGCCGATCTCGTTTCTCTCTCTACTTTTTCTTCGACCGACTCCTTCAAGAAAGAGGATCGACTTAAGCCCATATTGACGAACATAGCGGTGGGCCAGCGCAAGGGCCTGAAGACGGTCAGGTACGCGCTCGTAAATGTCCGGCATGTTTTCCAATTCCCCAACTTCCCAACGGTTCTGGATCCGTTCAATGACCGGCTGATCCGTCGTCTTATTACGCCACAGATTCCCGGTGATTGCCTGTCCCAACAGGAACCGAAACATCTGATCAAACGGGATCTCTCCGGTGCGCTCATTTTCGATCTGGATCGTAAAAAGACTTAGGCCGTTCTGCGAATCAATGCTTCCCAATTCAAAATTCACTCTGATCAGCCCGGCCGGCGCCTCATCGTGAGCATTGGTTAAAAGCTCATAAATAACGCGCTGAATATCTTCGTCATGAAATGGTTCTTTTCCGTACACCCGCAACATTGGCAGAGGAAACGGAATCAAAATGCGATTTGTAAAATCAAGATGCGGCCAACTGGAGGAGAACTTCTTTTTCCGGTCTTGTAACATCCTCTCAAAATCGATATCAACGCAATCACTGAATTTCTCAGCTAAAATTGCAGAGTTGCCACCTTGAGCAGCGCCCTTTTGCCTTACCGTCCTCATCGGAAAATCGCTTATCGGTCCTCGCATCACCCGCTTTCCGCTGGGAAGAACAACAACGATCTCATTTGTAGCACCGTGTATTTGAGCGCACGGCATGCCTTCTCTATATATGTGCCCGTAGGAACTTCGCACAAAATCTTCTCCGCGAATCGCCGAGTCAATGCTTCGAATAAACTCACCGCCGGAACCGGTCTCATTGATGCATTGATCACATTCGATCGTGAGCGTTCCTGGGCCCCAGGGGATTCGGCTGTTTCTATTGCTTCCAATGACGGTCGCCTCCGCCCTTCTCACGTCCGCAGCCGCAACCTCAGCTTTGCGCAAGACCATGCCAAGCAATTTCTCTGTGGGATGATCCAACTCCCGCTCCTGCAGAAGCGGACGAACCACGTATCGGATCTTCGACAAGCCTCGAAGCGTCCTTAAAATGTGTTGATGACGCTGAGCATACAGTTCTAAAACAGACTCCAGCCTTCCACTTTGAATCGCCTTAGCGAGATCATATTTTCCAGACTGAGCAAGATTAAAGGAAACTCCAAATTCAAAGTTATAATCAGCGCCGGATACAATACGAACAATGTTCTCAACAACCTGTTGTTTTCTTGCATGTTCTTTTTCCCAACCGCGAGTCAAAAGACTTAACCTTTGCCGTGGATTTGAATTCAAATAATACTTCACAATGCTGTCTAGCCCAATTCCGAATAAGGGGTCATACCATTCCAGATCATCAAAATGTCCGCACGTAAGAACTTCTCGTTTGCTGTTTTTCGCGCCGAGAAATACGGCAGGAAGAGGATTTAGATTCGCCACTGGAACAGGATTCCCCCAAAAACAATGCAAGCAAGGCTCCGTGCACCCGCCCCCTAAACCATAAGGGAACAACTGGATTTTCTTGTGATCAAACCACGTCAGCCATTCGTCTTCCATATTCAACTGCAACGGTTCCGGCATTTTATAGATCCACTCGACGGCTTTCCGGCGAACATCATCCCCCGCCGAGCCTCTTTGAAGACTACTCATGAATTCACTGATATTCTGTATGGCTCTGCGGCCTTGTTCACTTAATATTCCCTCATAGGCCGTAAACATCCTGCGCATAAAACCTAATTCCTGAATAATGATTGAATCGCTGATAAGCCCGTTTTGTCTTGCTGTCTTTAAAACCGCGCTATTCACACTTTGCACAAAAGACGCGCAACGGATAACCGCATCCCCCGCCTTCTTTGCCGCCGGCTGAAAGATCAATGCGACGTGACCAAAAGACGCCTGCTCCTGAATCCGCTTATTGACTTCATACTGAACTCTCCACCATGCTTTTGCCAGTTGATCAGCACGTGAATGCTTTCGCCAAGTGTCATACGCCCGGCCCGCACTCTTTTCATCGACGGATCGGCCAGCCAAATACACCCAAAATGCATAGTTTGTTGCATTCATCACATGGGCCACACCAAAACGAACGGTTAACTCTTTAGTACCAATTCCATTTTTTGCTAAAACTGGTAATAAGATGTCCCTGAAAAACGCGATCGCATCCACATGGCGCAAGTTCCAAAGCCCGATACCGTCAACCCACTCAAACCCGGTCAAAGGAGCCATGGTATGAATTTCGATCTGAGAAAGCGGAATGCCCAATTCTTGAGCCAACTTCACTTTCTTTACCAAACGAACCGCTTCGCGCTTTGCCTTCGAGCCGATATAATTCGAATTAAGCGCAACGGCGATCCTCACACCCGGAGGGACCTTTCCCTCACGCGACAAACTGGCCCACATGTGAATCAATTTCAAAGATCCATCACGGAACACATACCGTCCAAACGGTACTCTTCGTAAAATTTTCTGATAAAGGCCTCCGCCGGAAACGACAAGCACCGTATGCGCTCCTGATCTCGCGGCTGCCTCTAATCGTTCGTACAAACAACGGTCAGAACGCATATTGGCAGCCACATGAATCGCAAAAGCCATGCGCCCTTTACTGAGCACAGCTTGTTTTAAATTGTCTTCTTGTTTTAAGTGAGAAAACGATAAAGGAATGTTTCGGAGATGAGAAAGCCAATCACGATAAAATGCTTCTCTGTCATTCTTCCATTTAAACCACAAAAACCATAATTGATCCAGAGCGGCACTCACCGGAAGGTCTGTCAAAGTCAAAGACGTCAATCCAGAGCCATCGTTCCCCTTAAATCTCAAAACCCCATTGACCGCCTCCGCATCCAAATGCGCCACATCCAGCCAGACCTCAGCACTAAGCCTTGCTCCTACCTCATCCGGTACATTGCCCGTATTATCTGCATTGTCAGTCCCATGCGCGATAGCAGAATTTGTTTCATTGCCATTTGCTCCTTCTTGGATACGCTCGGAAACCGGCGTTCTATGTTGTGTTTCTTGCAAACGGCGGTCAATGTCTCCTAGCATTTGCTTGAAAGTTTCCGCCAGCGGGGTCTTGTCCAAAAGCCTACGCATTCCTTGGATGGCATGTTCGGCCTCTTTATGCCTTTTTTCCCGACGTAATTGTTCGATTCTCTGAGCTGCCTGCACAACAAACATCTCAAGAAATTCCAACCAATCCTCTACCGGCATATCAGCAACCAATGTGCGCAACTTAAAGGCTTTCGTCAGTGCCGTTCCAAAATCATTTTTTCCTAAGGCGGTATAAAGTTCCCCAATAGTCGCTCTTTTTTCTAATGCCTGTTCCCTTTTAACTTGAGCAGACTTTTTCTCCTGTTCGGTTATTACCAAAAGGCCTTGATCAATACGCTCTTCAAGGGCTGCAATGATACGTTGATCCTCCTGCATCCATACCGGCACTTTCGCAATCCATGCCTGGCGGAAGGCCTCGCTGTCATCAAAAGTTCTGGGGTCAACTGAAGACTGAGACAAAATATCCAAAACCCGCGTCACAGCGTGTTCATACAACCGCAACCTGGCCTGTTCGATAAAAAGCGCCAAGCGCGGGTCTTCTCTGACTTCAACGGGAAGCACCTGTAAAATCGCGGATCGCAAATCATCCTCACCGGCGGTCGCGGATGGCAAAGTCAACGCGCGCAAAACATCTTTTGCCTGACGAAGCTGTTCTATGGTCGCTGCCAGATGATCCATCCTTACCTGCAACTCACTTAACGCAGAGCGGTCTTTGGAAATCCTTGCCGCCATAGCCTGATCCAGCCGCTGCCGAACTCTTTCCAATCTCTCAGCCATCATTCGCCATGATGCCAGCAGTTCCTTTTTGCACTCCTCAAATTCCATACGCCGAACATTATCCGCGACCTGTTGATCCATCCTTCTCTGCAACTCTGCCAACGAAGCGCGGTCTTTGGAAATCCTTGCCGCCATAGCCTGATCCAGCCGTTGCCGGGCTCTTTCCAATTTCTCAACCATCATTCGCCATGATGCCAGCAGTTCCTTTTTGCGCTCCTCAAATTCCATGCGCCGAACATTATCCGCGACCTGTTGTGCCACAGCCTGAACTGCACAATCAAACCACGTCAGAAAATCCTTCACCTGAGCATCATCCGGATATGTTTTAACGCACTCCGGTTTAAACGTTTCGGCGGCGTTCAAAAACTCATGCGCGCTCATAAACCCGCGGCTGTCCAGCTTTTCAATATAACGGCGCGCCTCAGCCAGCTGTCGACGAATGAACCGTTTTCTGGCCATTTCGCGCGCCTCAGGCGCTTCCTGTCTTTGGACAGGCTCTATCGGTATTGGTGCCACCTCAGGAATATGCTGCGGCGCAGTCTCTTTCGGTTTTTGTGAACGTACTTTGCGCGCAAAAAATTCTTCCGCACGGGCTGTCAATTTTTCATATTGCTCAACAATTTCTTCGTCGTTTCTAAGTTCCGCCGGGATCTTTCGGCCCACCTCGGTGCTATACTCCTCTTGTATGGCATAACTCTTGGGAGAAACCCTGCCCATAGCAGCCTTGGCCTGATGAATCGCTTTCTTGCGGGCTTGCTCACGCGCCACAGCTTTCCTTTCCATCTTGGTCTTAGTGGCCTTAGCCAATTCAATGATGCCGCCCTTCGTTGGCGTACCTAAGCCCTGCAATGTTCTCCAAATATCGGGAATATGGCGCATGGACATTGCAAACCGTGTTAACGCCAGAATAACCCAGACCGCCACAAATATCTTCCAGCTTGGCCCCCAAGTCACAACAGCGATCACCGCAATGACCAAAGCAGGAAGACAAAAGAGAAACGCATTTAAAATCGACCCCTGAATGAGCCTCTTCGCCCTTATTTCCTTGTTTGTCTGTGACCTGTCACTTCTTCCAATCAATAGCGCCGCGTTTGTATCATCAAATCTTTTTTTAAGATGCCTGTAATTTTCTCTTCCCATCAATACAGAAGCATTTGCACCCAAATCATTGTTTGATTTTTTATCTGTCTGTTGGCTGTCTTGGCTTTCCCATAAATTGTTTCCATCAAGATTTCCGTCTCCTGACTCATCATCCACTGCTGTCATCAGCGCCGAATAACTCACGCTTAAATCAATCAGTGTGTTTTGCCGTCCTTCAACGGCCTTCTTATCTGCCAAGTTTTGCGCCTCCCTTGCGTCATCTTGACTCTTTCTGATTTGACGGGCTAAGAAACCAATGGCCCTCTTGATGCCTTCTTTCAATTTCTGACGGAATGTCCGATCATGCTGTGTAATGTATTCTAGAATATTCCTGACTTCTTGGCTCCTTAGATCAGGATCCTTTTCTCCGCCGACTTCACAAACCCATTCCACCATGATCCGTTCAAGGCTTTCTTTGGCGCGCGCCAACAGATCTTCATCCACCAAAGAAGTGCGCCGCCGGACAAATGTCATGATCTGCATGAGCTCATCTAAGCTGGTGAATTCTTGAACTGATGCCCTGCTGAAGAACGAAAATAAATACTCCACCGTGTCGCTGTCCAACCGTTGAACGACCCGGTCAAGATTCTCATACCCCCGAATATGAAAACGGAATAATCTTGCTAACTTCTGTCGAGACTGTCGAAGGGCTAATAAATAAAAGTCAACGTTCGTTTCCCCTGTTTCCTCAAACAATTTTTGGCGATCTTCAATCATCTTCCCGAGCATCCGCAATGTGCTGATCAACTGTTTCAGATCTTCATATTCCTCCACCGATGCCTTGGCTATTCTCTTGGCAGCCTCATAACGAACAATCTGATAATACAAATAGTCCTCCTCATACTGAAGCAGGCCGTAAAGAACTTTTGCAATTTCATTTGTCGGCGTTTCATTAACCAGGCGTCGAACTCCGCGCACGGCCTGATCAAAATCACACTCTGTTATCTCCTGTCTGACCTCCGTAGAATCAATGTCTGCCGCTTCTTTCTTTGCCCCGAATAAATGACCAAAAATAGACGAATTAACCCCGACGCTGTTGATTTTGCTCGTGTCTGCCCCGCGCACCTTGTTCAACCGATCGATGAACTCCTGCCCGAGACCCCATGCTTCAAGGGTGAATTTCCCATTAAATGCATGAGGCTTAAACCACGTCATCCACTCACCCGTTTCATCAAAGTGTTCAGGATCCGGCATGAGGGCAACAAGATCTTCCGCGAACGCCAAAGCCCATTCGTTTCTCAAAGAAGAGCGCAACGCCATCAACGTGTCGCGGACGTCTCTCTCCACTCTCACTCCTTCTTCTGTGAGCAAATCTTGATCTGCATCAAACATCTGCTTCATCTGCTCCAGAGCCGGGACTGTATTCTTCACCCTGACCCACATATCTGAGTGAACGGCATTCAAAACAGAGGAATTGACGGCATGTCCTGAACGCTCGTCAAAAAACTCCGCGCCAATCCAATCACGTTCACCCTGGACCTTCGATAACGTTAACGGTTTGTTTCTTCCATTTAAGTCAGCCTGATCTTGAGGGACAACATGATAAATGACATGTACACCTTGTTCATCGATCCATTCGCGCGCTTTCTTGAGGAAAATGTTTTGCGTCAGCTCAAGTAGAACATTCTCAACCGCCAGGAACTCGTGGATCCGGGCTGCGTTAAAGGTCAAATAGTCCACATCGGTAAACAAGCGCACGGCGCCTGATCTGTTGCGCAAGACCTCTGCCATGGACCCAGCTAAAGAACCAAGCCCTTTACCGGACAATTCCAGAGTCAAACACGTTGCGATCTTTGGTAACGCGCGCACAATGCAGGCGTATAAATTTTTCCGTTTATCGGCTTTAACCCCGCCTGAACCGCGGATGAGTTTGCTGATGACAAACGTGTTCTCTGCGCAGATTTGTGCCACACGTTTTTGCGAACCCAAAAGGACGGCTAACCGGTACAATGCTTTCCCTAAAACAGCATTCGGATGTGGCTGCCCGCTCAAAATCCGAAGTTTATTTAACAGTTCTTTTTCGTCAACAGCAAAACCGGTTTCTCCTTTGTAGATGCGCCTCAGTTTTATGTCACTCACTCCGACCACTTCTCCCACTTCAACAAATGAATAACCGCTGTTTAAAATCTTGACTAAGACATCCCTTATCTGATCAAGATTCGGTTTTTGTTTCTCCATCTTCTCAACAGCACTCATCACTTTTTCATGAGCATGGGTACCCAACCCCCATCCGTTATTAAGCACGCGTGAAAGAAGTGCTAAAGAAATTTTCGCTTCTTCCGCGATCCGGGCAGGCAAGAACCCTCTTTGAATAAGCGCTTGCAGACGAGCTACTATCCTTTGGCGTTCTTCTGCGCTAATCAACATCCCGCCCTTTTTTCGCCCAATCATTTTTGGATGGGCCATGGCCTTCTTTGTTGCAGCAACAAGCCTACGGATAACGTCTGTCGATGGCTGCATCCTCCCCTTCACGATACCTGTTATATAACTGGGGGATATAACCGCTTCCCGGGCTAAATCCTGCAATCGATACCCGCAACGCAGCGCCGAGTCTATCAACCCGGCTAGCTCGCCCCTCTGAATTTCGGCAAAAGCCCTATTTTTTTCCTCCTCGGAGTCGCGGATTTTTTTAAACAAAAGGCTCTTCAATGAAACAAAAATCTCAATATCCGCCACCCTCCAATTGAACTGCCGCATTCCTTTGGTCCCAAATTCGGCCTTTAAATAATCACCCTGAACCGCAATAATTTTTCCCTGTCCAAAGACTTCTTCGGACGTTTCCTGCTGCCAGCGGTCCCCGTTGCGAATCGTCTTGCCTTCGGCGGGAATCTCCCCCATATCAATCAAAACTTGAACATGGACCCAATATCCCTCTTCACCACGGATCGTTGTTTTGTTGCCTTCAAAAATCACACGGTATTCTTTGTCCTTTCCGCTCAAAACGGCAGAATTGATCTCTTCAGCAGCATGGTCTTTTTTCGACTTATTTTTTACTTCTTTTCCCTTATTGATCACCATGAGAACAGACCGCAAAACACTTTGTGCCAAAAGAGCTCCCTGCGCGACGTCTTCTTCACCAGAAATAACATTCACCATTTCAAAACGCAAAATTTCGATCAGGGAAGGATGGTCCAAAAGCCCGACAGGAATAATGATTTGCTGATTTAAAATAGCTGAAACAACAAAATATTCAGAAGAATCAAACCACAGCACCGGCGGACCGCGCTCTCCCGCCATAACATCCGGAACAAAGATCCAAACCCTTTCATCCCGCAAAAGGCTTTGAGCAATCGGATCAATCATCCCCGGTAAAACATGATCCCTTATATCGGCAAACTTCACGCGCTCTCCGTTTTCAAGCGCCGCCCATGTACGTTTCGCCGCCGCCTCACTCATGTGGCTTCCGTCATGCACGCCAATCCCAACGGCCATCGGCTTCAATACGGAGGAGTTAGACGTACCCAAGCGGGCCATCCTCTTCACAGAATCCAATCGCCTCATAAAATCTTCAAAATTTTTCCACAGCCTTAAAGTCACTGAAAACTTTTCTTGTCTATACACGCGAATCAACCCGAAACGATCTGCCGCAAACCCTTCGTTTAAAATGGAAAACTCTTTTAAAAATGTTTTCCGCACGCCATCCGTTCTCCTTAAAAATTCATTACCCGTCATCTGTTCGTTAACATCAAACACTGCGCCCGAAGGAATATGAAAGACCCAGTTACCCGATACAACCCCCTGTTCAAACTCATGCCGCAAGGCGAATAACCATATAAAAAGCTGCGTCTTAAGACACGCGCTTAAATTCCCGCCGACCAACACAATCTCCTGCACACCGTCAAATAACGGCACCGAATTTCTCTGTTGTCCGTCGGTGATCAAGAATCCACCATGTCTTACAAAAGGACTCATCGAATTATAATCCAGCACCCTGGTAATGGCAGGATGGTCCATCACAGCAGCGATGATCAACCCCGTCTGATGGTCTGGATCCTCCTCGTCACAATTTAACGATTCCGCCACCAGGGTTACCCCGGGATTCCCCAATCTCAGCCGGAATTCTTCAACCATACGGTCAGCCATCACAAAATCAAACTCGCTTGCTTTCTTTAAATCGCTTTGCATATACGACCCCTCATCCAGAATAATGCCAGGCAAACCTTCCATGGCCACGGCTGCGCGCCTCAGGTCCTCATTGTTCAGAAGACCCTTGTCTTGCGCTGCTATCCAAAAACCCGCACTCCAGACAAATCCGATCAGGGCATCGAATTCTTTTCTGTTCTTTATGTCCTTAACAAGAGACCGTGACAAATAGATCCGGCCAGGGGCTTCAACGGAAACGGCCGCAGCAATAAATCGTCTCCATCCATCAGCGATCAGGGACGCTGACCCATTCCGCTGGGGATCATCGATTAGAACAAACTTCACTCTGGCCAGGGCTTTAAGAATGTCCGATAGAAAGACCTGTTTCCAAATGTGTTTAAGCTCCATAGCCTCCATAACCCTGCGGTAATTGGCCAATCCAATATCCTTCAACCCCGTCAGCGCAAGAGCCTTAAGATCCATGCGGAAATCTTTGCCCGGAAGAGTGACTTCAATGGAATCTTCTTCCCGGATACTCGAGCGGCCGATAACAGCCTTAACCTGCGCCCACCTTGACCCACAACCTTTTAATCTGACACGATCGTCACTCTCTTTGCCGAAGGAATCACTCATCACCACGGCGCTGTTTGTCCCCTGACCACCGTGTTTCAACCCATGGGACTGTGCCACAGCCCTATCCAGTAACTGCCCATCGATTACGGCAACCCCGGTCCAAAGCACTGGATCCCTCTCGCGGATATCCTGCGCGTTTGACATGCGGACCAGCGAAAGAAGAAACGGTTGGGTGGCATGTGACAAATAGGGAGAAGCGACCGGACCAAACGCATCCGGCATGTTAGGAATATCCATGCGCAAATTACCAAATTTGTCCAGTCGAGCCGGGCGGTCGAGATAGGTAAACGGATCCGTTTCCTGCCGGTCAAATGCCGGCTCAATATTCCCTCCTTGATCAATGGCGACATCGATAATGACCTTTTTCTTGCCGCGGCTGATCTTCTCAAGAAGGCCTTCATCAATAACTTTCAATGCGCGGGTAGCGCCCTCAGCAGTGCGCGCATAGATCCCGCTAATAATGACATCCGCCTGCTCTAAAGCCTCCATGAGTTCAGCCGAATCAGGCGTGACGATCTTAAATACCGTTTGACCCTGATACCGTCTGAGATCTTCACGCAACGCCTCCTGCAAGTGTGGCAACTGGGAAACCGTGACCGAACGTGGTTGTAATAACATCGCCATATAGGCCGCCTGACGTCCAACATTGCCTCCACCCAGAACCACGACATTACCAAGCCCTCCAAATTTTTCTATCAAAATCCTTAATCCGGGTTCGTCCATGCAGAACCGCGACTCGCGCAAAGTGTCGAATTCTTTTTGCATCTGCCCGGCCAGCGGTTCAGCGGACTGCTGAATATCAGCGGCTAACTCCGCTTTTATACGGCCATCGGGCTCGATCATGAACTTGTAATCCGGCGACGCGCGGGAATACAACAAACCAAGAATCGCCGCAGACCATCCGGCAATATGCGACATAGGCTCCAACAGAACTGTCCGTCCATCCTTCACAACAGATTCATAGGCAATAGCTGTCACCCCGGTGCGCAACAACTCCTCTGTCAAATTTTTGTTTTCCGGATTTGCTAAGTGGAAATAGGTGAACAAGATCAATCCCCGGCGGAAATATTGATATTCTTGCGGCAGAGGTTCTTTCACCTTGACGATGATATCCGACCGCTCCCAAACCTCACGAGCCGAAAGGACAATGAACGCGCCAGCCTGCCGGTACTGATCATCACTGTACCCGCTGCGTTCGCCAGCTTTAGCTTCTACCAAAACGATCAGCCCACTCTGCGTCAACTGCCGGACATGATCCGGTGTTTTTGCCACACGCGATGCGCCGCGCTTGATCTCGCGGACGATCCCCACAACCGATCCTGACGCATGAACTTCATTCAAAATTCGTCCATCATGTACAAAATCATGCGGGGTCATGACGCCAAGTACCGCGGCATTAGCCTCTTGATCACTGTTCAAGCCCGGTTGTATTCTGCGGTTTCTTCCGGTGGCGATCAAAATCTGCTGACGGGACCCTTCATCATCAAACAAACGGGCTGATCTTTCTAAAGAAATGAACGGCAGCGTTGCCGCGCCTTCAGCCGCAACTCCATGTTGTGTATAAGAATCTATCGCCGAAGGAACTTCCTGATGATCAACGAGAACCAATCCATCCAAGAAATGTGATAATGCCCAAAACGCCATCGGTTCAAGCGTCTTTGTGTCGATCCCATCCTCATCAAATTCACCACTCGTATCCCCTGAAACAAAGGGGAGAATCCTTCCCTGAAATAGAGAATCAAAGGCGTGACGAGTCCGATCGGTCTGAACCCCAATGATCCGTACGCCCGCTCCCCTTAAAAATGCCGCGATCGCAAACCCGCTGGCCAAACCTCCGGCGCCAACCCCAACCCGTATTGTCATTTGATGAAGATCTCGCCCCTGAGCGAGCCACTGATCAAAGACCCTGTTTGCCAAAACAATATACCCGGCAATGGCCTCCCGCCCGGCATGTTCAACAAAATAATTCTTAGAAGGCTCTTGGGCTGCAAAGACTCGTGCGGCGCGATAGGCCCCCTCATAGTTCTCAAACAACCTGCCGTTCTCCCTCGGATCTCCGACAATCTCAACAAGTCCGTCACCGTGCTTGATGCGGTCGATTTTTTCCAGCGGAGTATGACGGCCCACAAATAGAACAACTTTTATTCCAAGCCTTTGGGCGTTGATACCGATCAACGACGGCGTTGCATTGATCTGCTCAATGATCTTTTGAACAGCAATAGCCTGATTTCCTGTGCTGGCGGTCACGATCGTTGTCTTCCCTTCCAAAATAGCCTTGATCACACCATAAATGATCCATGGCTTAAACGATCCCGCCGGCCGGTTGCCTAAATCAACGACCGTCAGCTCCCCACGCTCCTGATCTGAAATCTCATGGAACAGGATCGGTTCTGTGGTGAACGGCGCAAGATATTGCGCAGCCTCTGCCAGCATTTGATCTGAAAAATTTTGTCGCAGCAGGCCTTCCAATGCCTGAAGATTCTGCGCTACTCTGCGCCTGATCATATGTGTATCCACGATCTCAAACATTCTCTGGTTCAAAACCGCTGCGTTTGTCTGCTGAATCCCACGGCTTATCCATTCCTTAAATTCCGGCACATCGTTCCAATAATAAAGCCTCGCTTGAAGCTGATCGATAAATCGTGTGTTACTTACAACCTCATCTCCCCGAATAACCGCTGCTTTGACACTCCAATTTCTGCGCCAGGCAAACGGCGTTGCAGTCCTCAGATTCAGCCTCGGCAAAGCATCACTGACACGAATATCGAAATCATCACAATCACAGGCAATGCGGTTTGAAATGAAATGATGATTTGCTTGAGACCCGTTCCACAGGCCTGTCTTTTGAATTTGAAGCGCGCTTTCAAACGCATGCCGAACACATCCCAAATGAAAAGCCCCCACGTAGAAAATGTCTGTCGGGACCTCTCCATTTAATATTCTTAACATATCCACTTCTGTAAAAAATCCATGATCACTGCGAACCGTCCGTATCCCTGCAATTCCTGACGACCACCGCGACTGATCATAATACCGGATCACCAGCCCGCCTTGAACCGGGATCCCTTCATAAAGAATATCTCTCAGCCAATATCCTGATCCTGCCGGACAGTGCACTTCAACACCAACAATGTTTCTCTGATCCAAAACGGCAGAATTAACTCCGCCATCCCTTACCTCGTCCTGTCCACCTGTAGGCTCAGGAATATGAGCAATCGCCTGCTCCCGATTACCAAACCATCTTAAAAATGTCTCCCGATTTCCAGCCGGTAAAATCCAAACCGGCACTTCCTTCTCTGGCGTATGGTTTGACCCTCCTAAAGTGGACAAAACTTGAAGCACAGTTTTCTGGAGAAGATTGTCAATGGCCTTCACCGTAGCAGGATTTTCCTGGCGCCACGGAACCAACCTAAACCACGTCCGAGCATCCGACAGGTCAAATATATCATTCGCACTTAATCCTCTAATACCTGGAAGACGTTCATGCAATTGAATAACCATGTCCTGCCCGATCTTGATTAGCAACTGCTCCTCTTCACGAATGAGTTTGCCGGAAATTTTTTGATCGTCGCTGAACCTTGCAGTTTTCCAAATAACCTGATGCAAGATCCAGAGAACCAGCCACCCCTCATCGATCGTATCAAGAAAACCGTATTCGATCCGAATGTAGGGTTCTCCATCAAGCGGTTCAGCGCAATCCCGTTTTTCGGCCACCTTTTCTGATTTCTTTGATAAGATCCTTTGATTTGATGCATAAACGATCGTAACCGCAAGCATTAAATAATGCGCCATAGATAAAAATAATCCGCGGGAAGCTTGAGAAAGCCCCTCATAATCTTTCTTGCGGATACCGCAGTTTAACTGGACCGAGATCACATCATCCTCAGACAACCCCATACTGCGGTAAATATGCCTTACCAAATATCTTTGAATGCCAAGATTCCAAGATGGCTCAAGATTAAATTCCAAATGAGGATCCGAATAATGTTCGCTAATATAATAGGGAAGATCATACTCATCATCACCTAATGTCGCAATTTCCGGATGACTGAATTCTATCTCCATGCCGACAGGAGCATCAACAATCTTTGCCGCCCTCTCCCAAAGACGCGCCTCCTCAAGTGTCAAAAGCCCAAGCCGAATCCCCTGCTGGGTCCCGGCCAAAAATTCCCCTTTGCTTTCGTTTTCGGAATCCAGCACCGCGGCATTTGTTTCGCCACCGTCCTGTTCATGATCCGCTGTGCCGTTCTCTAAAACCGCCGCGTTGGTCCCGTCTTGCGCGGCCCTATCCTCGGCAATGCGTTTTTCTAACGCCTCTTTTTGCTTCTGCTTTTTTATCTGATAGAAATACTCAACACGCAAAAGATCACGCACAGTCTTGATCTCACCTATCGTTCCCGAATCCATAAAGAGCTCGACTGGCTTCACTATGGATATTCCGCCTGTAATAAATAAAAATGCCAACTCTTGTAGCTGTTTGAACCCCTCCTCCCCCGCCAAATACATCAGCACGATCTTTCCTTGATCGTCCGTTGGGTCAATCCCTTCAAAATATCCGTAAACATAATTTTTTAGAACGCCCTCCAAAGCGAACCCATGCTGCATGTCCAGATGACGGAATTCTTTTCCGCCTTCCACAAATCGCGGAGCGACGATCAACCGCATCTTCTTCTTTTCTAAGAAAACTAAAAAAGTAACCAGTCGATCCTTTTCTGTTTCTCTCAAAAATTTTAAAAATTCCGTTTTGCTTTTTTCTCTTCCATAGATATCAACAAGATATCTGTATGATTTGCGTGCCGAATGCGTAAAACGGCCCGCCATGCGTTGAGCTGCCATTCTCTGAGAATGCTTGCTTCCGATGCAAAAATCGATCATCCGCGCATGAACGCTCCGGCGAATTTTCATCTCCTCCGGTGTATAGCTCCTAACCCAGAACCCATGAATACGGAACCGCTGTGTTCTAACCAGCCATATCAACAGGGCCGCAATGCAGGTAACCGCCGACCCCAAAGCAAACATGATCATTCCGACCACATCACCAACGATAGAGGCATCGATCTGCGCCAGAGATGCTCCGAATAGAACTGAGGAATTGACTTGCGCCCTATCAGGTCGGTCCGACTCCGCCGCATCCAGCTTGATCAAATCAACCGCACGCTTATATTTACGCAAGGACAATTGATCTATCCCCCGCCCTTCATCAAAGAAATAAAAAATGTCCCAAATCGTTTTGTGCTGAAGAACCCCCGGGTCTCTCAAAATCCTAGCAAAAAGTTCAACCGCTTTGCCTTTGATCTGCCTATCTGCCAAGCCCTCTGTTCGAATTGAAATTTTTTCCCCGTCAAAGATTGCCAGACGTGCAAGGCCGTTGATACTTCGGGCATCCACCTGTTGTTGATCTCCTTCCTTTTCAACGATCATACGAATGTTCAATTGATCCCAGATGTACTTCGCAACATAAACAATTCTACTGGCCGGACGCAAATGGATCCGGTTCTTCCTTTTTTCCCATGGCTTAAACCAAGAATGGCAGCGTACGACAACTTCTCTTTTGTCCTGGCCGTTCTCTGCTTGAAAATCCGGCACCGCGTCTTGATTGTTTCCATTCTGAGTGCCCGTCGCTGCCACAACCGCCGCCGATAGAACAAAAAGCCCGGATATGACCTGGCTGAACGTCACCGCTGTATGCATTGCGGCAAATGACCCGAGCATGACCCAGAAAGGAATGGTTGCACGGAAAAAGGTCAGCTGCAATAAAGGAAGTTTGCGGTACAAGGTATAGGTCGTGATCCATATCATTGGAAAAATTCCCGCCAAGGCGATCAAATACGGATTGAAAAAACACGCTGCAATCTCAGCGACCGACGGAGCCACGGCAGGAGAAATGATGGCTAATCCGAGAAGCGTTAACAACGCTGTCGTGATCCCAAACCGGTATCCGTATTTTGTCATAACATAAGGCAATTGTTTCTGCCGGTACGGCTTGCCCTTATTCATCACACTGATAATGATCTTCTGCAGAAGGGCCTGAAAGCCGACCAGCCCGGCCAACCCGATGGCATACCCTGCTCCCGAACTGGTTAAGCCGCTGATGACCATTTCAATTAGGCCCCGGATCCCGCGGCCCTGACTTATGCCCACACTTGCCAAAGCCCACACAACCCCGGTCACAGCTAAACCAATGCCGGCGAAATGACGGAACCGTAATTTTTCCGCGTGAATATTTAGAATTTTTCCCAGAACAAGCGCTCCAAGAAACAGGCCGAACACAAAGCCGGAGGTCTGCAAAATGGAATAAACCGCTGTTAAAAGGCCGCTTTTCAGTGACCAAATAAATAACAGCGTGAGAATAAACTGGCTGAATAACGCGTTCACGCGGATCATCCACTTTTCTGCCCGGGTCGACTGCTCAAGCACCGTCCATTCCCGATGAGTAAAACTCCAATGGCGCAACAAGCTCCATGGCGTTTGTTCATTACGCTGGCCGTTGCTGAAGCTCTGTGCGATCCGGAACAAAAACATCCAGATATTTGTCCAAGCAAAAAACGCAAACAAATACCCAATCGGATGCACCAGCTGAACGCCCAGAATATATTTCGCCAGCACAATGCTCAGTCCATGAACGATGGGCAGCACAAACGCAACGATCAGCCAAACCTTATTGGAAGCAGCTGGGCCCGGATGCCCTATAGAGGACCCGGACGGCTCAAAACCATTAAGCACCGCACTGTTAGATCCCGGAGATTTCCTCACGCGCGATGTCCGCCCGAGACTCAAATTCCTCTGCAACGGATCATCCCATTGACATTTTTTAAACGGCTTAAACCACGATTTACGATCAACCGGATTAATAGGAACGTCTTTGAAAAACGCCAACGTCAACTGTTCTGGCCTGTATCCCTCATCCGTCAAGCGCTGCACTGCAGAAACCAGAGCTCTCATGCTTTCCGCCAAACGGTCAATCTCGCTTTGCTTTTGATAGCCGCGCAACTCCTGAAGCCTGGCTTGAGCCTGTGCCCCGATCTGCAAGTCCTTGGTTGCAAAAACCCCTTCCACACTCCGCGCTAAAGCTTGTGCCCTCTGCGGATTCTCATACATACCAAAAGCATGCGCCCGTGCTCGGATAGCCGGATAAACAGCAGGGCTGTAAGAGACAAGGGCGAAAACCACGCCGATCCATTCTATGGGCGTCTTTTTTTCTCTATCAGACAGCATCAATACATAAAGCCAAAACAGCCCGTGCACGGCCGCCTCTTTTCCGATCGAACGAATGAATTCTTCAGCTTTCTTGAGAGCTTGATCACGCAAAAGCAAAAACTCAAAAACATTAACGTTTAAGATCGTGAAAATCTCACGCCAGGCCGGATTAAAAGATCTTCCTTTGGAAGATTCCGAAATATAATCTTTCAGATGTCCGAACTGATCATGCGCGATCAGCGTTTCCGCATTTTTATCCACCCAGAGATCTGTTATGGCATGTTTAACGGCAAGATAAAGAGCAAACGAATGTTGGAATGTCCGCTCATCAAGGAAAAGAATTGTCTTTTTAACTTGTCGCGTGAAGGATTCACTATGGTAGGCACGTCGGAGAATGCGGACTTCCAGATCAAAATCTTTTTCATCAAAGAATCCTTCGGCTAGAATTTTTTTCTTCGCTCCTTCCAACTCGGCGTTAAGCTCGGCGCATCTGGCCGCGCTCAATAAGCCACCCTTTACACTCAATTCCGCAAATTTACCTTCGGCTAACACCGGAGGTGTTTTGACCCACACACGGTAAGCGAACGGTTCGTGACCAACTGTTGTTGAAGTCAAAACAGCGGAATTCGCGTGGTCCGTCAAGACCAACGGCTGTTGGACCAACCGGTGAACAATACGGGAACCGACATGTTCCCCTCTGGCAATACGCTCAATGTGTTCTTCTGAAATATCAGCAAACCACGGACGGAATCCCTTTCTCAACAAAAACGGCAAAAGATCCCAGCGCGCACCTGGATAAAGCTTCTTGTTTAAAACAGTAATAGGCGGATATCTCCACTGCACAACTGGCCTTAGGCCAATGTTTTGTGTAACGCTGATCAACTTTGAATAGGCCCGGCTGCCAAACCCACGGCCACGATACTCTTCAAAAATGCAGAATCCGATCCACGCTGAATCGTTCTCTGACAGAACATAAGAGCCGTAACCAATGATCTCTCCCTGCGCAACCCAGGCCATCAAGGACGATCCTCTCTCATAACGGTCAGCCAAGAGGTACGTGCTCATCCCCTCCTCTTTTATAACCCTGGAACGCTTAAGTTCAGTGTCTTCTTCAATATCAAGGATCCTTCCTGCCCGGGTGCGGATCACGCGGCCGCGGCGTTCCATCTCAAAAGCAAATTGAAAAACTAAATCCTTTAGCTCAACTCTGCGTCCCAGTACGGATGAATTGGCCCCGCTGTCGGCTTTTCCTTTTTTCAGATCATACACCCATGGATGGGTTGCCAAATAACTGCCAAAGTCGCGATATTTCCCGTTTTCCTGTCCCATGTACCAAGCTTCCGCCGCTATACTTTCACCCGCCTCTTTCCTGATCAATGATTCCCTCAAAGGTCCTTCATCGTCTTCTGTTCCGCTGTTGACCGATGCATTCGTCATGACTCGCTGTTCCCAAGACATTGTCTTATTCGAATGCGCATCTTCTGCTGTCAGGAACGGCTTCCATGAACCGAACATCCTTAAATCTCCGACCCTGGTACCGGTCTTTTCCCCTGAGGAGTCCACCAGGGGCAGCGCGTCAACCTCAGCAATTTCCACCGTCGGAAAATGACGCACAAGGCTCTCATAACAAGGGAGCGATCTGACGGCGCTGAGATACTCTCTCGCTTCTGAATCCAGCAATAACCCAAGTCTGTTTTTCAAATGGAAATAATTGTACCAAAGCAGAATTTCTCCTAAGGCAAGTATGCGGGTCTGAGGAACATAGCTCGGGTGATTCTGCTGGGGAGCATCGTGCTGACGGTACAGAACATCACGGGCAAGGTCGACAAGCCGGACCTTCTCCGACTGATCAACTCCGTTTTGATCAATATATAAAATCCCCACCTCCGTATGCGGATCAAACAGGCCGCTCTTCATGAACCGGCGGGCTGCCAGGATCATGTCATTGCGCAGGATCGCCATCAGGTCTTTTTCTGAATATACGCCGAAATATCCATGATATTTCATGAACAAGTCAGGATCGCGCGGTTCCCCTCCCTGGAGAATGATCCCCTTACATTCTCCCTGTTCATCAAATTCTATAGCTCCGCGAAGATGATAATAAATAAAATTATCATCGTCATCCGGAAGGCAGGTCGAGAATAAAGCGCGGCCGCCGACCGTTGGGCGGATCGCAAAAACGATCACGTTGCCGCGCAAGCGCGTTTTAAGGATCTCCTCTTTCATCTGACTTGGATCAAGCAAAGGACAGATCACTCTTCCCTGTTCATCCCATCCAACCTTCACATAACGGGATCCCAACGCACTCAGCATTGCCTTCAATTCCTCCTCAAAACGGGAAAGATCATGCTGCCCGGCCAGGACATCATCCGCGCGTTTTTCTGGATCCCGGCTTCCGTTTAAACGGAACGTCTTGATCAAAAGCTCGCGCGCCATCGGATTGGACAACAGCAAATTAGCCTGACCATGAACTACAGCCTGCTGATCATTGACCATCTTGCGGTAACGGAATCCGGTCAGCGCAGCCGCAACGCGGGCCTTTATTTCAAATAAGAAATCAAAAGAAAGCCGATTGACAGGAATGATCCCAATCCCATTCATGCCGACCTCAGCTATGCCGTGACGATCATGCGCGCCTTCCCCAAAAAAGCCCGCTGTGGACATAAGCCTGACGCGAAAATCGGAGGTCAGTTCAATCTTCTCAAAAAATACCGCCATGGCTTGTGCCTGAATCTCAATATAATCCATAACCTGCTTCTGTTCCGGCAAATCAGCCGATAGCGCAGCCTTCAAATACTCCGTTAGCTGTCGGGCGGATTCTGTCAAGGTTCCGGCATGTCCTTCGACCTGGAGGACGGCTCTTCGCGAAGCGACTTCCAGTGCTAATTCTGCGACTGACGCTCCGGACTTGAACTTAGCACACGTCGCCACAAAGCGCCGCCTCAAACCGGCGATCTGAGAATCCTTCCCAAACACCAATTGTGCGGCGATCTTTTCTGCGGTCAGCTTGGCCAATCGTTCATGCAGACGAATACGGTCCCCCTGTTCCAAACTTGAAACCGGATACGATTCTCCTCGCAAATAACTTCCCTTGACCACGCCAGGCGCTTCAGAGCGCGAAGCCTGATCACAAAATTCATTCGAGCGCATTTGATCCGCATAAATAATATGGAAGTAAATATCATACAGAAGGGTCTCCAGCAATTCCTCTACCTTAGCCACACTCGACATGTACTGATAATAATTAATTCTGAGTTTTCCGTTGAGAATATCTGCCGCAGTCCCGCTGTGCGGATCAAAAGCAAACACAACGGACATTGGTTTCAGGTTCTCAATTCCGGCATCCTTCAATGCGCCCTCAACATGGTCGGACATCGCATGATCCACATTATTAGCAACATCCATGAGGCGAACCACCTCCTGGATAAACGCTGTTTCTCCAAGTCCGCCATCGTATATGGCATAGAGCCATTCGATCAGTTCACCATCGAAGCCTGCGATATACGCAGTTTCGGGCCGCTCACCAAAGAACTTAACCAGCCTCTCCCGGAACTTCGAAAATACTATGGGAGCCGATTTCCCGCCGGCCGGCTCAAGCCTAAAAAGGACGAGGTCTTCGACAGCCTTGCGGTAAACCTTTAATTGCCGATCTGAAGAACGTCCAATGAGCCGCCAAGTTTCCTGCTGAACCCTGAAACGGATGGACTTGAAATACCGGCGGGCAGCCTGCCAATGAGGCCAGACATTTTCCTCTTGGGAAAGGCAGATCTCAACCAGATCGGCTGTGAGCTGCGCCTCTTCCTGACGAATCCCCATCACGCTGGTCAAATGTGAAATCAAGGCCTCCTTGCTCGGACACCATGGCGACCAGATAATCTCGCCCTTCAAACGTACCGCCGCTGGAATGTGGCCCGGGAATAATAAAAACAGGACGTTCCTTATATCATTGTGTTTAACCAGAAGAGGCCGCTGGGACTCGCGCAGCAGAGCTGAAGCGCGCATCAGGGCCTCACGGACCTCTTTCCGGCGAGAACTCCGGGCAAAGGAACGGAAACCCGCCGCCGATGCGCATTTCGCATTTTTATTGTGCGGATAGACAATCCGCTTTAAAACCTTTGCGATGATCACACGCGCAATTCCAGGCCAACCTGAAAATAATGCCGGCTCACCCAGCCGGGCCCGCATGGCCCTGAATGAAACAAGGACCCGATAAACAGTCCAAATCACTGCAGTTGCCAAGATGGAAATAACCACGTCTGGACCATGGAACTGTTTCCACAGTTCAAAAGTTTTTCCAAAAACCGACCCCAAGGCCGCCCTTTCCAATCCTGCCAAAGCTGTCTGCGCGATAAACAAAACGATCGCAACTCCAAGAACGGTGAACACGACAGAAAGAGACCGCCGTCCACTTCTGAAACTGTCACGCTTCTCACGATTCTTTGCATCCTTCAGAACTGATGCGTTACTTTCTCCTGCAAACTTTACGGACGGATCACTCAACCCTGTTGACGCAAAATTCCGACACGAAGACCGCAACGTGAGATTATAGACATGGCGTTTTCCAAAGAAATCTTTGCCCGTAAAACCAGCACGTTTCACGGCCTTCCATCGGCTCTGCATGCTCTCAACGAATGCAGCTAAACTGTACTCCCTGCCTTTCCCCCCGCGGCCTTGTCTTTTGCGGCTCAAAACGAAAATGAATAAAAGAATTGCTTCCGGCACCACAGGCAGGGCAGGCAAATGATGCGTTGCTTCCGAATCCGGCGCCAACGGCAATAAAGGACCGGTCATGCTTCCATCTTCAGGAACGATCAAGACGGAATCCAGCGATAAAAATATCTTCACGGGTTCTTGAACCTGCTTCTGTGTTTCAACCTCTAATGCACGCGCCTGCTTCAAAACTTTCAACCAAACTGAATCGTACTGATCGGGGTTCGCTTCAACAGAAGCACGAAATCTCTGCCAAACTTCATTGTTTTGATCATTAAACTGCGCGACAAGTTCATCAAAATAGTCCGCCGACGTCTTGCCCATGCGATCAGGGACAAGCACAGCCGCGTTTACCCCGCCGCTGAGTTTTCCTTCGAAATATGTGCGCCAGACCGGTAGTCCCGGGTCCTGTTCATGCGAACTGGACATATGAACTACCGATCCGACGCGGGCTGGGTGTTGCTCCGTACCGAAATTGTTTCCAATAATCTGGATATCCTGTTGCTGTGCCGCAACCACTCGATCACTGCGGTCCGTCACGTGCAGGCAAATTTTCAGCCAAGAGACCCACTCATTAATTTTTCTTTTCCATGCAAGCGATTCATCAGCAACCCTGCTCAAGGTTGTTTTCGCCGCACGCCCCCACCCCTCTTCGAACGCATGCACCCAACGGCCCAACACCGCGGCATTGGTCGTTCGAAGCTCTGTCCCTACAGCCTTGCCCTTGTTGTGTTCATTTCTTTCATGCAGCCAGGCTTTAAATTTCGCTGAAACCTCGGGTACGCGCCCGGTCAGCCTGTATTTCAGAACATCCCGGCGGCCCGCCAACCAAAACAGCAACGCAACAAACTGAAACGTTTTCGCCCAATAAAAAATCCCGAATCCGGGAAGCTTTCTGAAGCTGCGGCACAACCAGATTTTTGTGTCTTCAATAATAAACTTTTTCTTTCCTCCACAAAAACCATCCTGCAATAAAAGTGCACTGGCCATGAAAGCACGCCCCAGACCTTTGCCAGGCGGAAGATCCGGAAAGACCCAGTTGACCTCAAACTCATCTTCCCTCGCTTGAACCCAGAAAGCGCGGGTCTTGTCTTCACCACGAAACACGCCCTGTCTCTCTGGCTCCGGATGGCACACGCGCAGAAACATTTCATGACGTGAATCCCCCTGCTTCTCGACGTAATATCCGCCTTCAAAAAACGGCTGCATGATTTTCCTCAATCTCCATTCCAGAAGAATGGACGCATTTGTTTCAAAGGAATTATTCGCGTTCCTTTTTTTCGTCTCGTTAAAATGCGACATGACCGGATTGTCTTCCAATCCAGAATGACTATTCGTACGCGCCCCCTTCTCCAACTTTCTGGCGAATAGCTGCCACGATTCTTCAACCGTTAGCGGTTTCTGTTCGCTCAAGGTTTTTCCATCCAAAATGACCGAAGCATTTGTCGCTGCGGAGGGGACCTTGTTTTTTTCCTCGGAAGTTTGCAAACGCAACGTCAACGGATCACCTTCAAATCCCAGATAGCAAAAGAACTTTCTCGAAAGCCTTGCCCGTTTTGAAGACCCGTTGTCTTCCGGAAGCATCTTCAAGAACCCGGAGCTTATTCCAACTTCCTTCACGCCTGATGTTCCTTTGCGAAGTTCTCTCAAAACGCGCCTAATCATTTCCGGCCCAAATCCCATATAAGTGAGGCTGCATCGCAAGAAAAAGAAATCGATCTCGCGACGGCCCGTTCCCTCCTGGCGGACAAAAACCATGCCGACTCCTTTTGCCAGGACTCCCTGAGAAACCGCCCGAGGAAGATAGAAACAATAGATCTTGAGTGCCTGGCTCTCAATTTGGGCTGGTAAAGCAGCTCTCTCTTCTTTGGAGTAGCGTTCAGCGACAAAATCATCGGGAATAGTTTCGATCACATCAGAAAATTCGTCTAAAGAAAGGAGCCGCATGGTCAATTTTAAATCCTCCCTTTGGACGCCCTTGATTTCAGAAAATCCGCAATCCATGGATCTGGCGATCCCTGTCTGATAAAGCTGAAGGAACGAAGGATGTTCGATCAAAACTTGTTCAGGGATCATCACAAGCCCATGAGGCTTGCTTAAATCCGCATAATCTGAATTGCTTTCGATGAGAACAGGAAATGTCATATCGACAAAGAAACGAATATCCCCGATCACAACGATCGCGGCTGAATGATGAGAACCGATGGGCCACCAATCCTTGACACCGGTCAAAACTCTCGAATCGACCTTCCAGCCCGCCAAGCCTAATACCTGGAATTCTTTTATTGCCGTCTCAACCGCAACCGCCTGACTCATATGTTCACAAATCGGCGAATAGCCATAAGCAGACCTAGCCTGATTATCAGAAATAAATGACAAGAGGCCGATGACCTGCGCAAAACGCTCATTCTGAAGAATGCTCTCAGAAATAAATCCTGATAATCGCTCTTTATGATTTTCAGCATTGATCCCGGCAAACCGCGAAAGGTTCCCAGACCGGAGGTCCCTTTGGGCCATCAACAGAATCTGAGATAAATCTTGATCCTCGCCAAAGTCCGCACTTTCCTGGCTTTCTCCATTTAGAACACTGGCGCTTGTCGATAAATCTGACTTTGTTCCCTGAGCGGACTGTCCCAAAAGCAGCACAAACCCAAATTCATCTAAAAATGCTTTTGATAAAAGGTCCTGTTCCGCAACTGAGATGCCCAGTGTTCCTATCTGCTGTCGAACATCAAAAGATGTACTTCCGTCATTTAATAAACTCTGAAGAGAATCTAACGTCTCTACCAACGCCGGATACCACTGCGGAAGCTGGGCCTTCAAAAATTCAAACCGCTCTGAGCGTGACCTCATGGCATTGAATTTCGGAATGAAGTTATTTGCAACTTCCACGATCCAATACAGCGCGCATTGGTCAAAAACTTCTTCCGGCGTCATCCCCTTCTGGATTCTCCAACGCTGCGCGATCGACTCTCTCAATTTCAATTGAAATTCTTCCTGGTCAACAGCCTTCGGCCCAAATTTTCGAAGTTGAAATTTGATCTCCTCCTCAAGGCCCTTGCGTTCCTCATCAGAAAGACTCAAGAAATATGTTGGTGCCGAAACCCACGTCAGGGAGTCTGCAACAGATCCTGCCATTTGGGAATTGATGTGTGCCACGTCTTCCCTGGCCTGGGCCAAACCGTAAGACGAACGCCTCAACCGGAATAAACGGGTTAAGACTCTAAACAGAGACCCGTCTTTCTTTTCTTTTAGACGCCACAAACCTAAACGCCGCATGACTATATCAGCGGCAATCTGAGAATGAACGCTTTCAGCAAAATCCGCCTGAAGCTGATTATTAAGCCCCTTCTCCCGGCGCAAAGCGTCCCACACATCTTCCGGCGTTGAGTGATAACTTTTTAAAACCGTGATCCTTTTGGGCACGCTGAAAATATGGATCCGGTTGACCCTGGCATCCGACACGAGCGCTTCACATAAAATCCCGCTGCCCTGAAACGCTTTTCGGATATCATCATGGGCATGAATCCCGCGAAGGATCCCTTTCCTCAAGATATTTTTAATTGCCTCCTCAACGGTTTCTTTCGCAAGAAGCTGATCCACAATCTCCCGCGGGCTTAACCCGGTCGGAGCCAATATCATAAACCGTTGTTCCTGACTTAATTTAACAACCAAACGCTGTGCCGCCTCCCTCCGGGGCATCGTAGTCAAGATCACATCTGCCTGAATGCTCACCGGCACATGATTAAAATGCTTCTCCGCCTCAACCTTAAGCCCGATCATATGTGACCACCTAAGCGCCGATTCTCCCTCTGCGGCATGAAGAGAAATGTCGGCGGCCTTTCTTTGCGCCAGAACATCAAAGGCGTCCAATGCTTCCGGAGCCACCTTATCCCTCAAACGCACCAGCTTCTCTAAGATCATGCGCAAAACATGTTTCATGTCCTCTCTTTGACCTGCCCTGATCGTGATTTCAAATTGAGTCTGTGTATGCACCTGCCCCGTTGCCGTCATCCTTGCTGTCTGCGCAACGCCTGCCGCAACATAGACACCTCCGGGAGCATGCTGCTGATGAGGAACAAATGAGCATTGAACTCTTGTATTTGTGCAGCGCGTGATTTTTTCACACGTCCCCAAAAGATCGGTGCTGGTCAATTCTTGCGGCTCAACATAATCCGGATTGCGAAGCCGGGCCAGCGCGTCCTCTCGATTCAGGATCGCGCTGTTGGCCTCGGCAGACTCAGATCCGTTTGCGCGTCGAACATCTGAAATTGTTTCGGCATCAAAAAGAAGCGAAGCAGGACTGTCGACATTGTGGATATAGAACGGGTTACCCTCAATCTCTGCCAATGTTAAAATTCTTTTCGCATTCCTTGTTTCAATGAGCTCCTCTATTTTGGTATGCTGCAGCTTATTTAACCAGTACGTCACATACGCGTTAATGCTCGCTAAATTTTGGGCCGCGCCAACTTTATCTTCTTCGGTCGCGACTCCGATAATGAGATCAATATCGCCCAACGGACCGATCCGATCAAGTGTTCCTTCCCCGACATCACCGAAGATCCATCCTTTTTTAGCCCCTGAACAACAACGGCCTAATTCTGCCAGAACCAGTCTTGCCAAATGGAATCTGAAAATACTATGCGTCTGTTTATCCGCCTCGATAAGAAGCCGCTTCACATCCTCCGTGCTTTGGCCTCGAACAGGGAAAACTGTTTGATGAAGGGCCTCCTCACAAAGTCTTGCCAACCTTTCCTGCATCCCAGCCGAACTGTTATGCTCCGCCTCAACGCCAGAAATCGACGCATTCGTTTCCTTTTGAGATTCACCCGTCTTTTGTGCATCACGGCCTTGCAGCTGAAGCACGACCGAAGATCCGTCAATATTTTGCTGTTGATCCGCCGGAACAAACTGTCTATACAGACTGCGCCCGCCTGTCTGGCATTCTTCAACACGAAGCAGATGACAATTGCGCAAGCGGGCCAGTTCGGCTGCGGCCCCAAACAGGACCTTCCCTAACCCCTGATTGCGTGATTGCGCATGGACCCACAAGGCCGGATGGTCTTCCCCAACCAGAAACCGGCGTTCGCCATAGCTCCAGACAGTATCATACCCGTCTAAAGAATAACCTAATTTCAACGGCCCATGGGCATGTCCCAAGACACCTAAGGCATAATAATCATTCCAAGAAAATTCTTTATGGACCGCCGCTGTTCGGTCTTCCCGGAACCAGACGTCAACAAATCCGGTCAGCGCAGGCTCAGAAACACCTCTGATCAGCTGATAAATTTCGATACTCGCGCGGGCCAGGCTGCGTCCGGCAAGCCCTTCTGTCTTGCGTTGAATAGCCAGCAGTTTCATTCCGGCATGTTCAAATTCAATGAAGCCACTCCAACTTAAACTCTCTGCATCCAGAACAGCGCTATTAACCTCGAGATCTGTTCCTTTCCTTTCAGGGTTCAGCCTCTCTGCAAGCCGAAGATTCAAAATCAGCCTGAGATCGAACATATGGCGCGACTGCAGCATAATTGCCAAAAGCATTTCTTTGGCAGACTTCCCCAGATCGATCGTACTTGCCTCGGCAGAATCAATCCATGCAATAGGAACTTCAATGATTTTCCGTCCGGCGATACGGACAAGTGTTAATAGCTCTGTATCAATCGCTAAGCCGGGTTCCTTGGCATACGGCAAAATGGTTCTTAATACTGACCGGTTAAACAATTTAAACGCCCGCTGAGTATCCCTGATCCGCCACAAAACCGGCAGAAACATATGAACCGCCATATTAAAGACTTTACTTGAAACCATCCGTCTAAACGAAACACCTTCCTGTTTGCCGCCGCTGGCCCAACGGGATCCGATCGCAACGTCAGCCGTGCGCTCGATCAGGGGACATAAAATAAACGGCATCTGAAGCAGATTTGTTGAAATATCCGTATCGGTATAACCAATATAATCTGCCCATCCCTGCTCCAGCGCCAAACGCATCCCCCGCAGAACCGCCCATCCTTTTCTGCTCTTCTTGCTTTTCTTTTCCTCAACGGAGACATGGGCAAACGTAACGGCTTCCGGATCCAGTACCTCGCCGCGAGCCTGGAATTCCTTTTGGATCTGACGCCAAATCTCACGGGCACACGCCTCAGATGCCAGGGATGGAGTTCCGTCATCAACCAGAAGCATGCGGCCGTTCAAATTCGGATTCAACCGATGCAGAACAGCCATGGCCAAAACCTTGCGCCGCAACGCGTCTTCGCCCTCAGGACTCAAACGGAACATTTCCTTATACATCGGCACGACTAAAAGATAATTCACCGGGGATTGAATTTTTGGTAAAAGCTTGAGCGCCTCCACGATCTTTTGACGCTCTTTGGCGGTGCGCGGATGGATCCGTTCTGGAATAAGCCCGTTGACCAAACAATCTTGGGCAAACCCCTCATTTTCCGCATTAAAACCTGCCGGGTAAGCAATCGCTCGCGCTTCATACAATAATGTGAGAATTAATTCATAATACTGTTGAGGATCAGAAAGCAGAGATTCATCAAGGAACAATTCTTTTGAACGGTAGGCCCCCAATAAATATTTCATAGGGCCGGCACGAACCACGATCGTATCACATATTTTCCGCAGTACAGCAGCGACCCGCTCATCCCTAGCCCGGGCTAAATTGATCGCCGTATCGCGAACTGCAAGCAAATAGGCTTCCTTAGCCCGAACCCGGTCATGGCTAGTGCGTGACATATCCTGAGCGATTCTCTTTTGGCTTACATAACGAATCTTGGCACGATGAACATCGGGCGAAATTGTTTTGTCGAAAGAAAAATCCGGCTCAGCCCCAGAGGACAACACCGCGCTATTGATGTCTCTCCCTTGACGGCCGTCTGCTTTTCTCTCAGCGGTATCGACACCGGGTCTAAGTCGAGAGTTCAACCGCTCGATCACTTTTGTAACCGCCGCAGGCTCTGAGGGCAAAGCATCATGCGGCTGCCGCTTAATACGGACTTCGACATGTTCTCCGAGATTCTCCTGATACCTTCGCGTGAAATGATCCGGCCGGCGGTCCAGGCGCGGCGCAAGTTCATCTCCTTCGGCGATAATCACAAAACGCGAAGCACGGCTGAACCGGTCCTCATATAATCCAATATTGATTTCATTAAACAACTCCGCCTGGAACTCACCATTCGGATCCAAGGCCTTCCCTATCTGGATCATATCCGCTTTGCCGGAAGACCGCGCCAAGGCAATCCCCTCCGGCGTCGATGCGCTCAAGGCGCTCCTAGATCCGCCCAAGAGCGGTGCCAGCTCAATGATGTGCCCCTCTCTGAAGACCTCATCTAACGATTTCACCACAGCCAAACGAAGAACTGTTGTCCCGTAAGAATACGCCACCACCCCAAACTCCGTCCGCCGTGGATGGGCCTTCTGGAATACTCTCCAGGCTGCGATCAGCGAAGCGCTTAGTTGTCTGATCGGCAATCTGTAATCATAATTGAACAGAACAACATTATACTTTTGAGCGGCCAAGCCCTCTGCCAGAACCTGCAGCCCGCTTAACGGCCCCTTCCCGCGAATCACCAGAACCGTTGGGCGACGGCGAAGGAACCGTCCCAAAACATGCAATCCGAAGGCAGCCTCCATCTGATGAAGATCAAAAGAGTCTGCGCGCCCATGCCGCATCCTTTGCCAGAGCGAACTCACATACCCTATTCCTTTTTTAACACCTGTTATGCCTGAATTTAAAACCGATCCGTTCGTCCCAAGAGAATCCCTTGTCCCGGTCTCAAATAGTTTGTCTCGATTCTCACTCACCGATTTGCGCCAACTTACGCGGCAATGTTCAACAATACCGAATTGTTGCATGATTTTCTCAAGATCCGCTTCTTTGAAAACCAGACAATGCGGAAGATCATCAGTGCGATTCTCTTCAGGAATCATGAGCTGCCAAGTTGGCTCAGCAACCCAAACCTCACCGTTAACCATAAACATAACAAAATATTGCGGTTCACCTTTTGGTGTATGAAAAACTTGAATAGCCCTGTATCCTTTTAGCTGAAGGAATCCCTGCAAAATATTGGTGTTGACCTCGCAATGATGGACTCGATGGGAGTCATGACGTCTATAATTCGAATGGCGTGTGGCAAACGCTTCATCGTAGGCATCTTCAGCCAGGCTGCGGATATCAACAACAACCTTTTGATCGTCGATCACGGATGAATTTGTTCCGATAAAATCATTCGAAACTGCCAAAGATGTCTTGGGCTTCACCTGAAACAGCGGCAAGATCGGCTGGCCAAACGAATAATGTGGATCTGTGCCCGCCTTTTGCTGGATCAAGATCTTATGCCCGGATGAATGCAAGAAACGCTCAACCCAGATAGGATATTTGTCATCGGCATCGTTACGTCCGAATTGAAGAAGGCTGTCAAATTCCGCCTGAGCTTTAGCGTCAAGCTCTCCCGGCGCAGGCTGGCGACCCTCTTTAAAATAACGCTCCATCGCAGCAGCGATGCTCTGAGATTGATCACCCGAAAATCCATGTGCTCGAAGAGCATTAATTTCAATATTGGCCTCGATCGCCATCTGGGTAAACAGCCGCTTAACCCGTGAAGCGGTTTGCGCGGAGTCAATCCTTTCGGTTGAATCTGCCTGCAAGAACCGGAGCTCCCCGTGATAAACCGGAACCAAGCCATGAACAAGCCCCGCCTGGGCAAAGACCGTGAAATCCGGCGCAACCGATATGTCCACATCACCAGGGTGAAGATAAGGATTGCGCTCTCTTCCCAAACGTCGATGATAGATCGAAATCGGAAAATTCTCTCTGCGCCTGGCGCTCAACAATGTCGCCGTAGTCTCTCCATAATCGATCGTAAAGACATATCCCTGATCGATCAAACCGGAAACATGCTTTGCAAACGAAAGCCACCCGGAAGAGACAACTGCGCATCCTGACTCTCCCTGAAGGGCCGTCCTCATTTCATCTTTGTGGAAATCTAAATATTCCTTTAAACCGGGCACCAGCGCCGCGGGAACCGTCATCTCAGAGAACGCCATAACCCTGTGGATAAGCTCGCGATACATACTGACTTTCTCACCGGAGAAAATTTCCTGGATACGGCAGAAATCCTCCCGACTTAAAACAACGGCCCCATCATCCACCATCTGTTTGACTACATTCGACCGCCCTGCGAACTCACGGCTTTTTTGAGTTAATGTTTCAAGCGAAAGCCCGTGGGCCTTAAGCACCTTTCCGACTTGCGCCAACAAGCTGATCGTTGACGATAGGCGGCCTCTGCTGCCAGGCCTGAGATCAGGACTGTGCTGATCGACAAGAGCCGGTATCGAGACCATGGCATGTGCCACTCCCTGTTCATCCATGTAAACTTTATGGGACGGGAAGGCATCCAAAAGCTCATTGGAGAATACAACTCCCTTGATCGGACGCTCTTTCTCCAAGAATGTTTCAAGCTCTTGAGCATCGCCGATCACAAACTGGATCTTGCCTTCCTCCAAGAACTCCGCATTCTTCTGCTTTTGTTTTTCCAGCAGCGGGCTAGATCGGTCGCTGATCACATAATGCAAATTGTCATAGAATCGTTTATAAACCCGTCCGCGTTTAGCTTGTTCTCTAAAGAATGCCAGTACGTCCCTTGCCAACACGCCGGTTCCCGCCCCAAACTCGATCATGTAAAACGGCTCATCCGGCCTGATGGTACCGGCTTTCAGCATGCCGATATACATCTCGTACACACGCTCAGCGACCTTCTCTCCGAAAAACGGCGACAGCGCGATCGGCATGGTTCCGAAATCAAACCCTAGTTTGATCTTCCCACTGCCATAAAATCCCCAGGCCGGATCATATAAAGCCGCCGCGACATACTGCTCAAATGTAAAAAATGTATCCAGCAAAAACCCGGACTCTTTGTTCCACGCTTCTTTATCCGAGTAACCCAACAACACCGCGCTGTTGACCCCTTTGTACAAACTCGCTGTATTGAATTTATGATATGAATTTTGCGCGCCCTGTTTCGACCGTACTTTAGGTGCAGGTTTTTGAGGCAATCTATTTTTCCAAGCTTCAACTTCATTCCAAGTCCGTTCGTTTAAAGGAAGTTCACGATGTCTGTCCATATGCCCGTCGGAAAATAACAGCGTAAGAATGCCCTCGTAGCATGATAACGCTACCGGATCGACAATTGTCTCACCTGACGATGTCACCTCCACGCTGTATGCGCGACCGTCATGGAATAAAACAACCCGGATCAATGAAAGATCCGCTTTGTAAGAATACATCACACCAAAAATATCATTGGTGGTGAGTCCTGGCGTCTGTGCGAGGGCGGCACGTTTTGCTGCTTCAAACTTATCCCTCTCCCGCTGAATGTTCTGTCGCATCTCTTCTTGAGTGATCAAAGGTCTTGGCGAGACCGGATAGAACAATCTGAACATCCTGTCTCCGGCAAACTGCAAGGTCAGGATCAATCCACTGATTGTGAATGCCAAAGCATATATGCGGCGATGTTCTTTTCCATCCGGGCTTTTTGCTCGCCACATTTTATTCATGCCAAGTTTTGCCCATCGGCTTTTAATCACAGCCACCGCCGGTCTGATAACTTTTTGACCTAACCATTCATCAATCGAATCAGTTTTTCCAAAACGTTCAAAGGCCTTGATTCCTCTCTCATTAACGCCAGCGATGACCGTATGATAGAAGATAAATAGAACAAAGCTTAATTTCATCAGCGCCATAAGCGAGACCGTGAATATAAAATATGCAAACGGACCGGCGCTCATGCCGATCCAAATCAAGTTCGAGATCATGTGCAGAAGAATAGCGTAGCGCAGCTTGCCGCTGGTTTCATAAATCAAGGCAGAAATTACACCAAACAACAGGACATATATTAAACCGATCAAGGTCCCATCCGCAAAGATCAGATGGACCGCCACAAAAACTAAAGAACTGATGATGACTGACAGCACAACGCCGAAATAAGGCCTCAAGACATGCCTGTACACGCCAAACCTGTATTGAATTTCTTCAATAACACCGGCGGCTAAAACAAGGTCGAGAAAGATCCATTTCTCATGCGCGCCCCCTTCAGGGCCAGAAAAGAGATTCGCATTCATTCTTTCAAAACCCACCCAGGCAGCAACGGCGCCGATAACCAGCCACGGTTTCAATGCGCGGAACATTTTTCTCAGCGGTTCGGTCAAAAGCACCGCGCTGTTGACTTGCGGCGTTTGGACAATCGTTCGTCCAGAGGCAAACAGGACAGAAACCGGATACGGACGGCCATGTTCTTTGACCATGCGAAGCAAATTCATATTCGCCTTCCTGCCGTTCAAATCCCCGCTTTCAGCCATGCACAATCGTCCCAAAAAGTCACGCCCGCGGCCGTCGTGTTGGATCGTTCGAGAAATAAACGAAATCTGCCTTCCGCCGATGTTTAAAAATCTCATATCCCGGATCCCAAGGACCCCATGACTGATCTCACCAACAAGCGGCTTGATCTCTTCATGCGAAGCGTTTAAGATGCTCAACACTTTTTTCAATGCCCGGATCGTCGCCTCTTCAAAGACGGGAGCGTATACATCTCCGGGTAAAAATACGCTGACCCGATCAAGCGCAGGACTTAACGTAGCGATCACATTCGCATAACGTGCTGCATAAACATCGATCAGTGCATCGAGTTCTGCACGGTCTCCGTTCCTGACCGCCTGCGCAATAGCCGGCAAGATGTCATACCGCTGATGGCACAGATGGAATGAAAGAATGAACATACCACTAGCGATTTTAAGCTGCGCAAGATGCAGGGCTTCGTTCTGAACAAAGGCATCATCGCTATCCCAACCTCGTGTCGGCAATGACCGTAATTGATATTGCGGGTTATACCGTGATATAAACTCTGCTAATCCCGAAATGCCGACTCCAAAGAAAAGATCCCGCCAAGAAATCAGATCGAACTGGAATGGATAAATAATATCCGTTTGTGTTCTGCTTAAAATTTTTGCGATCACAACAGGAAGCGGCTCCATCACTGTTTTGGCATGGCCATTGTACGCCGCACAATGCAGGCACGGCCACGCACATCCATCGGCAATGCTTTGATCTAAAGATGCGCCCAGTCTTTCCGGGCTTAAATCAAACCAACGGATCCAATTCTTTTCTCCGCCGGATTCAATATCAATATGCTGCGGATCAGGCATCAACGCCACGAGCGCCCGAACTTCTTTTTGCTGCTCTGCATTCATCACGCCTTGAGAAGCTGCTCTTAAAACCACTCGAACTCTCTCGTGTATCTGTCGGCCATGGTCACTAAGAATCGATTCATAGGCTTTAAACATTGCCTCCATATTTTGGACCTGCTGCAACAGGCTCGTATTTAATACCGCGCTGTTGACTTGGCCGATCTGACGCTTAAGATCAATGTCCCATTGAACCGGAGTGAACCTTTCCTGCAGCTTCACAGCAACCTTTTGAATTTTTCCGTCATCGTTCCGTTTTGTTTCTGTGAAAAACTGGAAGCGTCCAGTATTGTCCGACACGTTCTCAAAAAATTTCTGCGCCGACGGACGGTTGGCCACAGGGATATAAAGATACTTATAGCCATTGAGCGCGAACAATTCCGCCATCCTTGAGACCAGCATCCACCCGATATTTGTTTTCTTATACCTTTCCCATGGAACGACATATAATCCGCGCCCAGAGATCGTTCTCCAATCATTTAAAACAAAAACCCCATATACACCAACAGGCCTTCCTTCTTTGAAAGCTACCAGGCCAAAATATTTTGGCTCAATAAAGATCTTCTTGAACAAAAACTCAAAGAGGTGCAGTGAACCGTTTTCATCATCAGATGACAGCGGCAGGTTTTCTGTTTTTTCGTTCGGTAACGCCGCCTTTAAATCAAGACTATCCGTAATCCGGATCACTCTTATTTTCAGCCCATCTTCCTTCCACCAGCCCTGATCCGCAGGATGATCGGTGTGTTCAACGGCCCGGATCCCTTCGATGTGTTTCTTAACCATGACCGTAAAATCTTCCGTCAGTCCGGAAAGCTCCCAATCCTCAGAAGAATTATTCCCGAAAAATGTGTAGCCCTCCGTCCAGCGTGCTTCAGCCTGCCCAAGGCTCAGCTCCGGATACATCTGTTTTAAAATTTTTCTATATCTGACAAACGCCCTTTCTTCCCCTGAACTCAAGATTCCCCTGGCACGAAGAACCTGAAGGATCTCCTGCGGATCACAAGTGGAAGAAAGACCATAATGATCAGCTAACCTAAAAATAAACCGCGTAGCGACATCTTCTCTCTTTTGAAGGACTGCAGCATTTGTCTGAGAACCTAAGCCCGTCTTGTCAATGACCGTTAACGCATCCGCCGGCAAGGACACAACAACCGTAGTCCTGGCTTCATTGCGACCGGGAGATTCGACTTCAAGCTTACCTCCCCGCATGGCGACCAGATACTGAACCCAGATCAATCCAGCCCCATCACTTGCTTCCAAACGAGTATTACGTCTCTTCTGCTGATCTGCCAAAGACTCAATACAAGCCAGCTGCTCTGAGCCTAAGAATGGGCGACGGACGCCGATTCCGTTATCAGAAACCGCCATCACGAATGTTCCGCCTTGCAACGATCTCGCAAGATGGACATTTCCGCTTTGCCCTGCCAAGGCCTGGGCATCAAGGGCGTTCTTTAAAAGTTCATCGACGATAAAAACAAACGGCTGATTCAGCGACCGATTGAGAGAAACCATGTCTTGAGGGAAAAACATGTCTCCACGATGTGCTTTTTGAAGCTTTGTCCAAAGACGATGAAGAACGAGTTCTCTCAGCTCATTGAGCCATTGTTCCGACGGTTCTCCCATCTGAGGATATTTCCAACCCAACCTGATCTGTTTCATAAGTGCCACGCGCTTAAGAACCCGTGATTCCTTCCAATCATCCGCCTCATAATCTTCTTTCATGTCAAACCGACAAATCAATTCCTTGTAGGCGCCGCCCTCTCCTGATTCAAGAACAGCCCCGTTGGTCCCGCCGGTTCCTCGGCTTAATTCATCTTTCATGCTCTGTAAAGATGGCCATACATAAAGATTGGAAATATTTTCGCTTCCCTCCCCACAAGGGCAGATCAGTTCGGTTCCATCATAGATGTCATAGGCAATCCGACGGGCTTGAAATTTATAGCTGTAGAAAAAGTCCCCGCCTTTTATATTCGCGATCATCTTTTGATATCCCCCATCGCGATAGTCATGACGATTGGCAACGATCAAATCCATCGGAAAATGAACATCCAAGACAAACCCGGCAGAATATTGATCCCGCATAAATTCTCTGATGGAAAAAACAGCCCGGGCAACACAGCTTTCAAATTCATTGCCGGTTACCAACAGGCGCGCGATAGGGCCTTTTATTTTCGAAATAAGCTGATCCTGAGAAATAATCCCGTCGGAATGAATGATGATATCATTTTCACGCGAGGCATAAACCGGCTTCCTTTGAAGAAGAGCGGCGGCTCGTCTATAAACAACAACAATGGTGGTGAGCTCCCCAAATTGATGCTGAACTTCAGCAAGGGCGTTAAACGAACAAATTTCCGGATGGACATCCACATGAATAAAGCCCTGCGGAGGTCCGGTTTTTGAAATATCTTCGTTCAGAACAGAGGAATTTGTTTGCTCGTCTGAAGAAGCATTCCGTGAATACGCTCTAAAAGGCAAATTCGAGATCGGCACATCATATCCCGTAATCCCCCATTGCCTTGCCATGCTCTTGATCTTGGCTGCGGTCAACTCTCCGCGTGAAAAGTCGGCCACAAGATGCGGGGTTTTTGCAATGTTCGAAGGAACACGTCCGGCCGCTTGGATCAGCAACGCGATGGCCTCCTCTCGTGTCGTCGGTTTTGGAAGCTTTTGCCTCCTGGATTTTCTTTTGGTTTTTTTCTTCTGCTTCTCACTTTCGTTACCCGCAATGACTATCTTTTCTTTCTCAGGAGCTGGAACAGGCTTTTTCTTAGAGTTTCCACCCTGATTATCTTCCTGCGATGGAGCTCCCAGCCAAGCGTACGGATCATCCTCCAAATGCGCCAGGGTCAATTTTTCCCCGTTCGGCAATTCATCCGCCTCCTCCATGCTTGTGATGTGATAATACCGATGGCCATCCTCATCCGTGTAGGTCTGCTGCAAGAACAACGCACCGGCTTCTTGTGTATCATGCCTGAATGCGACCGGCGCCTGGACCGCCCAATGCTGAGTGTGCGAATTCAGACGCACGTCCCAAGTGCTCATCTGTTCCACGAAACCCTGCTGTCCGAACTGTGATTCAGCACAACCAACAAAACAGTTGTGACGGCGAAGGTCATCAACGACCTCCGCTCCCAAGGGGCTGTGGAACGTCAAAAGCAGATCATGAATACTGTCAACCCGGACGCGTCTAAGAACTGTCGCCCGGGCAACAGGCTCTGCCACCCAGCCCAGAGGCCCAAGCTGCTTACGGATAAAATCGATCCCCGCCGACAACAGGACAACATCCTTTTCAGCCTGTCCCATGTCTTCATAACCGTCTTGGGTATATTTAAGAACTTCGTGCAGCAAATGCCAAAAATCAGCAAAAAAGACGTATCCTTCACGCAGCTGATCTTCCAGCGTCGGTAATTTTCCCTTAAGATGAGGATAATAATTAAAATACAGCCGGGTTTCAGACATCCGCGGGTTGATAACGCGTAAATGAGTCAAAAGCATATCCGCATATTCACGACTCAGCGTCAAACGGTCCTGGCCTGTGGCGAATTCAAACAGGCTCACACCCACACAGAAGATATCGGAAATTTTCGCCAGCGGCTTTCCGTTCTTCAAAGTGACAGCGTTTTCAAAAACTTCCGAATCCTCCATTGTTGCTGAATACGGAAAATCCTGCGGTTTGATCGAGCCATGAATAAGGAAAACACTTCCCAGATCAACGAACCTCAGACGTCCGTCTGCCAGCCTTAGAATATTCTCAAGTTTATAATCAGAAAAGATCAGGTCATACTTGTGGAATATTCTTAAAATGCTCATCGCCTGGGACATCATCTGCCAGAACTCAATGGCGGTCAAAGTCTTTTCACTGCGTCCGTTAATAACCTGTTCCCGCCAGCTCTTTAAGTCCGTGCCTTCAATGTATTCCATGGCGATGAAAGCGTACTTGCTCTCTTTGATGATGCCGCTCTGATAATAATGCGGAATATACGGCCTCAGCTCATCGATCTTCGCGACCTCGACAAAATTATTGCGTTCCAATTCAAAATTCTGGACGATCACCGGATCAAAGGCTCCGGCGATGCTGGTGTGGTTCAGATCAAAAAGTTTGATCAAAAGCCCAGGGTGATTCGTCTTAAAAAGAAGCGTCCGGCTGTTTCGGGCGATGCGTTCGGTCAGTGTGACCTGGCCAAACCCTTCCACCTCGATCACAATCCCCAAGTAACGCTCATCTTCCCGGGCAGACGCCCCTTCTTCCTGCCCTTTTGAAGATGGTTCTGTAGCGACTTCTGTGGATGCCTCAACAGAAGGCGCCGGAGCATTCTTTTGTGCTAATCGTTTTGCTTCTATGCTTAAAGCTTTTTGAAAGACCACATACGTAAACCACACCGCCAATGTCGCGTTCCATTCATCCATCTTCTTCTCTTTAAGTTTTAACCACGTGTCATAAATCAAATGACTGCGGACCTCGGATGGGTTGCTATTCTCCATCAATCCTCGATAAAATCTTGATAAAAGCTCCGAGACGTCCGGCGAATCCTGGCAAATCCCCAGCGACATGACCTTGTCAACGCCCTGCTCTCCATCCTCTGACTCGGCCGCCTCAACAAAATCGCTAGGCAACGTCGTTCTGAATTTTATTGCCCAGTCCGGCGTTTGTCCAGGCACCAAGCGTGACGGATAAAGGATCGCTGCGTTGGTTTCAGCGTTTTTAACAGAGTGGCTGGATGATGCGCTCTTCTTAGGCATTTCTTTAAGCATGTCATCAATCTTGCGAACAGCAGCTTTGATCTGTTCTTTTTGCTTTTCATCCGAACTTAAATTCAGCACCTTTAAGAGATCTGCTTTGGCGCTCTCTAACTGACCGACTCTTCCGTAAATCACTGCCCGCCTGTAATAAGCCTGGGCATCTTCCGGATTCAGCCCGATCACTTTCGTCAAATCCGCAATCGCCTCCTCTGGCCGATCTGATCTGCCATAAATATTTCCCCGATTGAAATACACCACTGCTAATTGCGGATCAAGCTCAATGGCCTTCGTATAATCAGCAACAGCCTCAGCATCCCGTCCTGCGGTATTGTAAATATTCCCCCGATTGCAATATGGAGCAGCATCTCTTGGATCAAGCTCGATCGCTTTTGTATAGTCCGCCACTGCCTCGGCTACCCGGCCTAGATCCTGATATTGAACTCCCCGATTGTAATAAGCTGCAGCCAATGCCGGATCGATTTCCATCGCTTTCGCCATCAGCGCGAAGGCTTCCTCATAACGACCGGCTCTTCCATAGGCGTTGCCTCGATTGTTATAAATCTCTGCTAAAAGAGACGCCTTCCTGATTCGTCCATGCAGCAACAACGGTTCGTTCCTGTTCTTAAGTTCCCAATAGTTCCCGACTGCGGCGTAGGTTTCTTCCATTAAAAACGGCCGGCTTACAAACCGTAGCGCTGAATCGGCGATGATCACGGTCCCGCCGGTCAAATGTACAAGGGTGGCCGCATGCGCCACAGTTCTTTCCGCCAATGGAACGTCAATCGCCCTGATCTCCTTGGCATCAACATCAAGAAAGTCAACCTTAAATCCAAGTACATTCCCGACGATAGCTACCGCCATTGACCTGCTGACACACTGTGACTGTTTCTTTTCAATCAGATCGGTCAATTCAAAAGCATTATTATTCGCGGAAAATTCTTCAGCGATCCTCATCGCAACTTCTCCAACAACCCCGGCTTCGATCCCGGCCAACTGATCGGCTGTCATGGCTCCCTGCTCATATTGTTTCCGGGCATTAAGAATGCTCTGCTCCCACGCAGTAAGAACCGGTTGGCCTTGAGCATTCTTCCATTGACGTAGCATCGTTACAAAATCCTCCGCGTTCTTGTCAGAATACTCTAGTTTCCGGACCTCTTCCTTGATCCTGTTCTCCAATGCGCTCCTATCAACAGGCTGAACCGCGACTCCCGACAACGCATCTCCCTGGGTATCCTCTTTTTTCTCACAACCGGATGTGAGCAGTGTTAGCGCAAGAACTGAATGCAGTGCCCCGCGTCCCCAACGCCCGAGGTCAAAGCGATTAAGCCCAGATCCTTTGGTCTTCACTGTCTGAACAAATTTCCCCTGCAAAACTGCTGCATTCGCATCTTTGAACTCTTGACCATACTCTGCGCTTGACCCAATTAATACCGTCTCTGGCACTAAACCGTTAGACTCCTGATGGACTGCGCCCAATCCCTGGACAGACGAATTTACAGCCGAGACTCGGTAGAATCTCCTTGAGCTTTGCGACGGATGTGTTGTGGTCTGAGAACCGTTATCGACCCAAACCGCCCTTAGGCCGCTCAAATCCACTGAACCGGCGCTCTTCCATTCTTTCTGATCTCCCAGGTCATCTGAATAAAGAATCTCGGCAGTGAGCGACGCCATACTTTCCTTGCGCAAAGTCAACTCCATATTTCCAGTTGCCGCCAGACGCCTGACGGACAGCCGCACCTTTGTAACAAATCCAAACGGGTTGAAACCGAGAAGTGCAAATATCTTCCAGGCCATGACCGAAGCCGACTGACCATTAATTGTTTTCCAGCTCGGAATATCATAAAAGAGCTGAACCCCGGTCTGTTCACAATATTGATAATCACCATCTATGCCAGATTGAGAAGCATAGAGCTGAGCCTTATCACGATACGTTTTTTCCAGCGTGAAATTGCCTCGATCGTGTTCATCATCAGCCATCACCAAAAATCCTACCGCCATCTGAAGAGTAAACTCTCTGAAGACATAACGTGAACGCGGGGTCCAATTGGCGTTCTCGACACTCGCCACATCAAAACCGCGTGTCCCGACACGATAGGCAGCATCGGACTGGCCGATGAATGTTGAGCGAACAATGCCCCAATCTTCCAGAACCTGCGATCCCAATAAAAATGCAAAGCTTGACGTATCTGTAGCATAGACAACCGGGTTTTCATATGCTCCGCGTTTGAACAATCTTCTGGCCGGGTCATAAGCATGTGTCTTTAACCATGTTCCAACCCCGTCCATTTCTGCTTGAACGATCGCCGCTTCTGCCGCGGACAAAAACGACTGTATTCCTTTAAGGAAGGCGAAATAATCAAGGTTATGTTCTGTTGAGAAAATATTATTATTGGGGACCGGTCCAAGGGCAACCGCTCCATCGCGATGATTCAAACCCCTGGCCCACTGCATGAGCGCTTTGGCAAGGGTCAAGGCCTTCGTGGCCTGTTGACCGCTGCTTGCCATATAAAGATGAAGGCTGAACATCGCCATCCAGATGTTCGGGCCTGTGTGGATCGTGCGCTCGTTGCCCTTGACCCCGCGGGTCGCATCATACATATTCACAAACCCGTTCCAGACAGGATCTCCTCCATTATGCTGGTTATAAAAGAAATTAAAAATCCTGACCGCTTCCGCCGTCCTTCCGGCCGCAAGAGCTGCGATCCCGGCGGCTGCCTGATCATAGGTCACGGCCTGATTCTGCATGAAGGTATCGGTTGTGCCCTTGAAACTCTTAATGAGGCCATGCGCTGTTTGAGTGCTCAAAAGTTCCGTCAAAACTTCATCAACCGTCGGTTCATCAGCAAAAGCAGTCGTTGTCATGAACGGCAAGCTTGCTCCTGCCAGCGCCAGCATTTTCAGCATGCTTCGCCTGCTCATCCGACCCGTTTCCGGTTCTTCAAAAGGCGCACCCTCAAGAACAGCCGCGTTGGTTCCGCCTTGACCTGCTGCCGAATTTGTTGTCTGTCGTTTTACAGCACGCTCCATAACAGCAGGAATAATTTGCATGGGCCGGCCATCAAAATAAACAGCTTTCCAGTTTTGTCCATCAAACACAGCGACTCCGGAGCTGCGTCCAAATCCCTCTTTATAACAAAGATTGACGTTCACAGCCCTGGCTCCCTTTGTCCAACGGAGCGCATTCCCCTCCCTATGTCCTCCGATCTGCGCTATAAGCGCACGCGGGTCAACCAGCCGCAATTCGTTTTCATAGTCTGCCCAGAATATGCCTCCGGGTATATATCCCGACTCTCCAGGCCTTTTGTTCTCGCCAAAATGAGCGTTCCCTCTCTGGAAAATAACGTCAGAATAATCGCCTTTCTCAACCGCCAACCGCAATCTCCGATTGAATTCATTCACGATAGAGTCAGCAGAAAGAACGCTATGTGTTTTATTCAATTCGATGGCAACTTCAACCGCGGTAAGATCCTTTACGAACTTTCCTGACCGATGGGCAACGACAGTCAAAAATCCTGGGCGTAATGTCTTTATCAAATCCATGGTAATAAAAGGTAAAATTCCCGCATGAACTATCAGACGCCCACCTAGATACGCGGCTGCCACAATATCTCCTCGAAGAATACCTTCTCTAATCACTTCTGTAAGCGCATGAGCTGTCCAATCATCCGGAGTCCCCTGAAGATGAAGCAGCTCATGATTTCCTAAGATAAAGATGACCCGATTACGGCTTTCTTCGGCGGTCAACATGAGATGGCAGATATAGTGGTATAACTCTTTCTGTCGCAAACCACGATCCATGATATCTCCATCCACAACCACCGTCACATCTTGAGAAATCCAAATATCTTCCATCGGGTTATTTTGCGGTAAAATCATACCGAGCTTTACAAGCGCTGAACGGAAACCATTCAACTCACCGTGAAGGTCAGAAAAGACCACACTCACTATCTTTTCTGAAGGCGCTTCCCCAGACAATGCTTTTGTCACTGTCAGATGACACGGGCCATAAGGGAGTTGCGGAATAAACCACGTTTCTCCCATATCCGCTGAGAAGGATGGTTCCACATCATACGATCCCGCCTGGAGATAAAACACGCTTCCTCTAAATTGATAATTATTCCCCGCAAAATGACAAAATTCCACTGGCCTCCAAATCGAAACAACGCCGGTGTCTCTGTTTGTCACACGTAATTCCGCTCCGATACCCAATGCAAAAATCGGATCCCCGATGTTTCCTGGAACCCAAACCTCGGCAAAGAAATCAGCCCAACCTGTTTCATCAATCATTATCTCAACGCCCGAGCCCGGCCTCTGCCCGTGCTGAGTCGCAACATCAAAATTCCCGACCCAACCGATCGGTTGTTTGCCAATATTATGATTCAAAAACTCAATGAAAGCTTCCAATGAAAATGCTTCCTGATTAAGGAAAAACCTGGCCATCTCAATTCTGAAATGGGCCCATTTAGCCCATTTCTCATGCGCAACTCTGGCGCCAATCAGCAACTGGACCGCGCAATAAAAATGGACCCGAGTCTCAAACGCCGGAGAAATCTCCTGCCCGGTAATGTCTTTCGTCTCCCGGATATATTCTCTCCAAAACGACCGTAACATCTCCGCAGTTTGACTGATTAAGAACGGATGATTCTTGCGGGCATCGATCAATCCCAGGATCGTGTTCGCCATCTCTTTAGCGGCAGAATCAAGACCGCTCATCTCACCGTCAATGAGGGCCCGCACCTCTCCGCTTGCCGGGTCAACAAAAATATTCCACATCAGATAATCGCCGTGAACCAATCGTTCATTTTCTCCGACTACTGAATCTTGGAATCGCGCAAGAAAATCCTCCAGGCTCTTTCCATCGGGAAGGCCTTGGAACCCGGCCGCTCTTAAGACCTCCACCGCCCGGTCCACTTCATGCCTGAGTTCAGCAAATTTCCGCTCACCGGTTTGCGAGGCCACGTCAGCGCTGCTATGCAGCTGCGCCAAGGCATGGGCCATGGAAGAAATCGAACAACCCAACAATTCTTCCGTAATGAACGGCCCTTGAATAAAATCAAACATGCGCACCAATCCCAGCTGGTTCAAATCCGTCACAACCAAGGCCTGCAGATTGTCATCACAATAAACCAGCTCCGGCTGGACCGTTGGGTTATATTCTCTATAAAATTGTTTTTCGGCGGCATACGCCTTCGCCGTCAGCGTTCCGCCGCGGTAAATTTTAACCAGGTACGGACTGTTCCCCACTTCAAATAAGGCACGCGATGCCACATTCAGAATAACGCGCGCATCCAGAGCTTCACACAGCTCTTCAAACGACACAGCCCCGCCCTTGAAGAGATCAAGCTGCTCTTTAATTCTTTCGATTTGAGGATCAATTCTCTGGTAATTTCTTAAAAGCTCAAGATAGGCAGGATCAAACACCAGACCGAATTCGCGAAGATTAAATTCCTGATCCAGAAAATTCTGAACTTTTTGCTGCCGGCCGATAAAGTGCCGGGCTGAAACCTGACGGACATCTTTCTCTGAAAGGGCATAATAATGAGAAGCTAATATAATTTGTCGTACAACATCATGAATAATGCTCTGGAAGCGACGGGATTTTGCAGAATGCTCGAGATCGATCGGCGGCGCCCGGGCTCCAAGGCCCAAAAGATCAATGGCAACACGGCCCGGCTTATATTCAGCAACTGTTTGTCCGCTGCGGTCCGAATAACTGATCTCAAGACCTTCAACCGGAACGCCCAGAATCTTCCGTGAATTGACGACATAGCCCTTGAGATTTTCCGGGCCCGTACCCTGTTTTGCTGCTTCCCTTTCTTCAGCGCTGATGCTGGAACGGGCCGGATAAGAAACAACTCCCCCTTCCGGATCTGAGTTGGATAATACCGCCGCGTTGGTTCCGGAAGGATCCTTGGGTTTCTCCTCTTCAATAATGAACGTATCGATCTTTCCTGCACGCCGCAAATATTCCGTATAAACCCAACCAAAAATAAGCCCGCCGAGGTGCGCCCCGTGGGCGATCCCGCCCTGGGCCCCGCGAACTATATTGAAAATGATCGCCGCAATGCTGACGGTGACCAACATCTGCGCCAACCGCTGCGCCTTGATGCGGAACGGAATAATGAACAACAGTAAGAATGTCACTTTCTGATCACGCAGCACAACGCCGAAGGCTCCGATCAGCCCGGCTACTACTGCTGAGAGTCCGATGAGAGGAGTGATATCCAGTGCCTCCGCTAATTCCGGCGAGGTGAAACTGTTTGCGGCCATTGCCAGCACCTGGAAGACTGCTCCGGCAACACTTGCTCCGATAAAGAGAGTCAAAAATCTTTTGACCCCCACTGCCCTCTCTATGAAATTCGCGAAGAAAACAAACGCGATCACATTGAAGGTCAAATGCAAAGGATTCGTATGGAGAAAACTGTACGTGAGGAGCTGCCAAACATATCCTTCTCCCAATGTGCCCCAAAGCGTGAACGCCAGATATTTTGATACAAAGGCCTTGGACAAAACAAGCGGCCATACCAAGCTCACCAGAACCACAACCCCGGCCAGAAGCTTGGAAACAACCGCTTTATTGTTTTCTAGTGGCTCTGAAGAATTGGGCCTTTGATCAGACTGCCCTTCTTCATTCAAGGCCGAGGCGCTGGTCTCTTGCACTGCTCGGACAGCTAGCACACTGCTCCTATAATTTTCCTGAGATGTTAATTTTGTTCTTTGGAATTCTAAAATTTTCGCTACGGAAGATTGTTTGAAAAGTTTCCGATTAAGCCGAAGGGTTTTTTCACTGATACGACTGGCAGAAACATGAGGCAGTTGTCTGGCAGCCACCGGCGGTGCGTTTATCTGGTAGTGGCGAACACTCTGAGAACCGTGTTTCTCCATAGAAACAATTTCTACGCTGCTTAGAGGATTGTCCGTGTTTGATCCGGCACGGATCGACTCCACATGATACCAGCCAGACCTCACATCTTTACGCATGATCACCTGCGGAGCCGAGTATTCATAGGCGATCGCCGGGAACGCTTGGCCATCCTGCGGCACAAACGGTGAATTCTCTCCGCCCTGCAGGACCGCTGAATTAATCCCCGAGCCTGATGTCCCTGTCTTATCCTTCGGCCGTATGACGACAGTTCCTTTACGGCGAGGATAAAATGTTTGTAGAACTTCCGGTTTCAAACGGTAAATATAGCCGTGCATTAGCGGGTGTTCGCCCGGATGAGGAAGCTCTTTCATAATAGTCGAAACATGCCTCCTTCCGGAGAGGATTTCACCGAATCTGACAACGATCCAATCTGATCCTCTCTGCTGAAGCAGCCAGCGCTTTGTTCCATGCATGCTGACAGAAATGTCAAACTTTTTCAGATCTTCCGGCCTTGAGATTTCAGAAGTCACGTTATTAACAAGAGCGGACTGCTCTAACGGATGCTCTAAAAATGGACCAAGGGACTCTTGGGTAGGTTTCCGCAAGCAGGGTGAAGGGAAGACAATGTTTGTGCTGCTTAACCCGACCGAGCAGGAGTTGAATGCTCAATTACCCTCCGACATGCATGAATCCAGTCTGGTGACCCTAATTTCCAGTGATGGTGTCCAACTGGGAACGAATGTTAAGCTACCACCATTTGGATATGCGGTTATTTTAAATTAATTCTGCGAAATTAAGCACACTACATTAATCCCTCAGCCTGAACGAGGGATTTTTCTATCCCTTAATCAAAACCGGAGGGAGTATACTCGAGAGAATAATTCGTCCAAACTGGAGGATTCAAATGTACGAACATCATTATGAACCGTTGCTTCCGCGCCCTTTATTTATTCGGCGTTTACTAAAACATGCACTACTGGCTTCTGTGCTCATTCTGATTGCATTGAGTATTGGCGTTCTGGGGTATCACATTTTTCAAGGACTGCCTTGGATTGATTCCTTATTGAATGCAGCCATGATTTTGGGCGGGAAGGGCCAGATAGACCCAATATATAACGTGGCAGTCAAATTGTTTGCATCGGCATACTCCTTATTTGCCGGTATTGCTTTCTTGGGCATTTCCAGCGTGGCGATTGCACCTGTGGCACATCGCTTTCTACATAACCTGCACCTTGAGGACAGCAAACAGCACTCAGGCGATAAGTGAGGAGTCACGCGGCGGTTGAATGATACCGCGTCTGGCTTTCCACAAAGGCAGGCCGTGTGCCCACAAGCCGATTACCAGCATACTTATTCCGACCACCGCCAGGGTGGGGTGCT
>JBBRHV010000005.1:0-68476 GCA_038222225.1 Candidatus Omnitrophota bacterium | reverse complement strand
ATGGCATCCGGATCAATGTCGATCTGATACTCTTTGACAAAGCCGCCGATAGAAGCAACCTCACTGATCCCTTCGGCCGATTGCAAAGCATATTTCACATACCAATCCTGGATCGAACGCAATTCATCCAGACCGAACCCTTCGCCTTCCAGCGTATACCAAAAAATCTGACCCAGGGCCGTGGCATCAGGCCCAAGCGCAGGGACAACGCCTTCAGGCAGATCCTTTTGAGCGCTGCTCAAGCGTTCAAGAACGCGGGAACGGGACCAATAAAAATCAACACCGTCTTTAAAAATAATCATAACTTCCGAAAATCCAAACGATGAAACACTGCGGACAGTTTTAACTTCCGGAATGCCTTGAAGTGAAATGACCAATGGGTACGTCACCTGATCTTCCACATCCTGAGGAGAGCGTCCCATCCATTCGGCAAAAACGATCTGCTGGTTTTCCCCGATATCAGGAATAGCATCCACCGGAACAGGGTCTCTGGGGATCAAGGTTTCTTTTATATCGAACGGCATGACCGCCAATCCCCAAACAAGAAGGCCTATAATAAACAACACTGTGACCAATTTATTCTCAAGAAAAAATTTAATGGCGCTATTTAACATAACCGGTCTCCGTTCTTGATCTTTTATTCATTGCGTCTCGCCTCCTGCGCATCCATCTCTGCCCTTAGTGCCCTGCATGACCAGTCACCGGCTGTGTTTCCTGAATGACCCGGCCATATTCATTTTTTATTTCGCCGCACGTTAACATCTTGGCCCCAAAATAAGGATTCTTCACTTCCTGGGAGTCCTGAAGCCAATACCCTCCCTGATTGCCAAAGGCCATAGGACAAAACATTAAATAGAGTTTCAAGTCTTCCTTGTATTCATAGGTCTCAAAAATCTTTTTAAGAACATTTGAAACGCCGCTGAATTGAGTCCTTAAAAAATCTAAATCGTGATCGGTCTTTTGAAGCCCGTCTCTCAACGTCTGTATATCATTGACAATGCCCTGAGCTCGCTCCCCCGTTGAATTTTCGCTGAGCACTTTCTCCAGCTCGCTCTTAAATCGTTCAAGGTTCTCGGCGGCGGCATGCGGATCCTCTTGAGACAACGCCCTTGAGGCGGATAAATAGTATGGCAAGGCCGCAGACAGCAGACCCGCGCTTTCACTTGAATTGTTTACACCGTACGTAAAAGTGTTTTCCGTCTCGCTGTAATATCCCGCCGGATTCATCATGCTCGGTTTGGCCTGAAGCTGAAGCGCACTGTCAATTTTAAAATTCCCTTTGGTGACAACGCGTTCGCCTTCTTTCAATCCCGAGATCACGACATAATTTTCACCGGCACGCGGGCCCAATACAACTTCCCGTCCCTCATAACGCTTAAGTGTTTGTTGTTCTGTTTCATTTTCAACATAGACAATGGCCCTTTTTCCCGTTAGTAAAGGGGCTGTCGCAGGGATCACCAGGGCCTTCTTTTGCTCTGTAGGTTTCTCTGAGAAACCAAATTCACTGGCCTTGACCAGATCCATGCCGCAAATGTCACACGGTTCCTGCTGTTCCTTGACGACATCCGGATGCATGGGACAGATCCATTGACCCACCAGGTCTTCTTGATAAATTTTCCCGCCTTCTCCCAAAACCGCACGAATAGTCGTTCTCACAAACATCCCGGGCTTAAGCTTTTCATCCTTATTATCGACATTGACACGTAGCTTGATCGTCCGTGTTTTTTCGCTGACAAAAGGATCCACAAAGGCGATCTTGCCATGAAAGATTTCTCCCGGATAGCTCTCTGCCTCGACCTTCACATCCTGACCGTAATGCAGCCACTGAATATCGCTTTCATACGCCTCTAAAAACAACCAGACCTTACTTAAATCCGCGATCGTATAAATTTGATCGCCAGTTTTCACATACATCCCTTCAACGCCGTTTTTATGAATCACTGTTCCGGCAACAGGAGAATAGATCGTCATGTGTTCATCAGGAACGCCGCGCTTTTCGATCTCCTGAACCTGCTCTTCGTTAATACCGTATAACCTTAACTTTTCTTTGGTGCTTTCCAATGTTGTGGTGGCCGTATCCCGGATAACGCTCAGCGAGCTATCCTTGGTGTCCTCCAAATTTTTGATCGCCTGCAAGTATTCCTCTTGCGTCGCTAACAACTCCGGACTGTAAAGCTCAATCAGATGGTCGCCTTTTCTCACTTTGATCCCGGTAAAATCCACAAACAGCCGGTCGATGCGCCCGGAGATCCATGCGCTGATATACGAAAGCCGCGTTTCATCATAATCGACTTTTCCAACCAGCCTGACCTCATTAAAAACTTCCTGATAGTGAACCGCCGCTGTTTCAACTTCCGCCAGGGCCTGTCCGGTTTTATTCAGCATTAAAGAAACATCCGCGCCTTCACCCTGCATAACCACTTGTTCATAGACAGGGATCAGCTCCATGCCGCAAATAGGACAAAGTCCTTTTTTAGGAAGCTTGATCTGGGGATGCATTGAGCAGGTCCAATATTTGATCGTCCGCTCCTCAGAACCGCGTGTCATCTGATGCCCAACATGGGACTCCGTCGCTTTTGAAAAAACACCGGAGAACACATTCACGGCAATGATGACCGCAACGGCTCCCGCAATGATGAGCTTCCAATGCTTCTGCCAAAACTGAGACGCGCGATCTTTGAAAATTTTCATACGCTCTGTGTTCATCTCAACCCCTCCGTTTTTAAAAAATTTATTTTTCTGTGCCTGTTCCGATCAAACTTTTCAATTCTGCCAAACGCTGATAAAAATCCGCATTGTGCCGGTAATACGCCAATTGAAATTCCAAAAGCATGCGCTGCGCATCGATCAAAGATAAAAACTCCATATCCCCGGATTCATAACCGGACTGGGTCGCGTTCAATGTTTGAACCGCCTTGGGAATCAACGCCCCCTGATACAGCTGCGATTGACGCAAAGAATCACGCAGTTTATAATGCACCATCGAGATTTCGAAACCCAAATCATTGGTCTTGTTTTCCTTTTCATTCTCAAAAGCCTTTACGTCAGCCTTCGCTTGCCGGATCTCTGAGTTAACGCGTCCGAACCAGAAAGGAACATTAACGGAAGCCATCACCATCCATGAATCGTCCTCTCCTCCCATGCCGGAAGGGCGCATCTTCTCATCCGTCAAAGTCACCATAAGATCAGGAATGTATCCCTGCCGGGACAATTTCAGCTGCGTTCGTCCAGCTTCAATGTTTTTTTCAGCCGCTGCCAATTCAGGATTCGTGTCTTGAGCCTGCTGAATCAGCGCCTCAACGTCCGCATAGCTCGCCTCCAGCGCCGCGTTTTCCAAAGAGTCCTTCGGCCAAGGCAACTGTGCGTTGGCAGGACGGCTCAAAAAAGCATTCAGCCTTGCCATTAAAGGCAGCTGCATGTCTTCCATGCTTGTCAGCTCATTCTGCAACTTCCCTAGCTCGACTTGTATCTTCAGCAAATCCCCATTCTTGGTTGAACCGGATTTATATTTCGTTTGAGCAACGCTTTCAAAATTTTTAAGCAATTTCATGTTTTCCTGCGTGATCAAAATCGCTTTCGACAGATATGTGTATTCATAATACGCCTCGCTGATCTGACGAACGATCTCTAATCTCTTGGCCTGAAAATTATAATAGGACGCATCACTGGCGGCCTCTGCTTTGGATTTACGGTCCAAGAGCTTGCCCGGCCAAGGAATCATCTGGCCGACCGCAAACGCTTCTTCCTTATCCGATTCGCTGCTATATTTTGTATAAGAAAACTGCGGATCAGATAAGGAGAACTCCTGGGCAATCTGTTCATAGACGGCTTTCCACTGATAAAACCGGCTGCGAAGATCCGGATTATTGTGCAATCCTAACGCAATATAATCATCAACCGTTGATTGCTCTGTGATCGGCATCTCTGAGGAATGATCGTCTTTGGTAAAAAAACGTTCCTGCTGGCGCAATTGTTTTTTTCTGCTCATGCCGCCGCTGGCGCCATAACTTAAACTGCTGCACATCATCACCGCGATAAGCACAACCAGGCTGACTTTTTCTTTTTTAAACAACATCTCTATTCCCTCCTTCAAAAATAATGCCTTCTTTTTCGTGCCGATGATTGTTCTTTGAGCTTCGTTCATTCTACTCTTACATAGAACAAAAAGCGAATTCGTGGATATCCATTGAAGCAGAGAATATCCAAGCGCAATATCTGCAAATAAATATTAAATTCTTAACTGATGAGTTTGAATATAAAAAGGACTGTGTCTTTTGGTGGTTTTTAAATCCTGACCGGTATTTTTGAATGTTTCATCGGGGGTCGTCCAATTGGAAAGGGCCATGATCGCCCACACATCGTGATCTGTTGTGAACGAACTCTTATGTTCATTTAGGGCCTCTCCCTTTTGTTCAACAACTAATCCTACGATCTTTCCGCATTGACATTGTTTGTGATGGGAAGACGTGTTCTGTTGGGCCCTTTGCTGACAGCACGAATGGCTTTCTTGATTGTTCTGAAAAATCGAAAAGCTTGAATTAGCACTTTGCTCAAAAGCCTGCGAGCTCTTTGAAAAGCAGCAGCAAAGAATAGAAGACGCTACAAAAAAAACAATCAGGCCGATGCTCACACCCTGTCTTAAACGCGTATTCATTTCACACATTCCTTCTGAACTTTTTCATCAGCTCAAGCATCTCATTAATTTTCTTCTGTTTCTCCGCTTCAGAGGTTCCCTCTAAAGTATTTTTAACACACATTTGCAGATGTTTTTCTAAAACCTTGTCCTGAACCCTTAACAAGGCCCCCACCACCGAAGCGGTTTGCGTTAGAATGTCCACGCAATACCGATTTTCTTCGATCATTTTCTGCAGACCTTTAACCTGACCTTCGATCCTTTTAAGGGCCACTATTTGGTCGCTATGCGTAGGGTTAGCTGACATAACTGCGTTCTCCTTCTTGTTCGCACTTTAAATATACCATACCCCCCTACCCTATGTCAATTTTTTTTGACCACATCCTTTTTGCTTTTCATTTTTAAAATTCTCCTTAAAAAGGAAATCCTACAATGACGCGCGTCTGAATATCATCGCTTCGATCATTAAGACCCCAAACCACACCCGCGCCTGCCCAAAATCTTTTCTGAGCCATCGACACGGTCGGACCCAAATAATAGACATCATCCGTATAGTTCCCTTTAGATTCAACCCCAAACTTAAACCGATTCGTCAAAGAATGGCTGATCCCTGCCGCATATCCATGCTCAGACTTTCCGTGACTTTCGATCGGCGTTTCAAGAACCTGATTATAGGAAAAATTGAAATCCCTGATGTCTTTGGCCAAAATAACTTTCGTTTCCAGTTTATCCGGAGTATCACCTTTGTCATCTTTCTTAAATTCAAAATAAACAAGAGGATCTAAAAGATATTTCTCCTTTTCGCCAAAGCGATACCGTGTACGGATCTTGAACCCGTCATAATTAAAATCATCTTTGGTCTTTGTGTTGGTCTGCTTGTACTGCAGGTACCCGGCGATATCCCATCGATCCGTGATCCCATACTCCAGCTCAAGCCAATGCTTTATGGTATTGACATTGAACGCCGTAGCCTTCGGGACTTCGGTTGTAAAATAATATTCGATTTCCTTTGCCCCTTTCGCCATGGTCATATATTCATAGGTCCACACATAACTGCGCCAATCCGCCAAGGCGCTGGATCCGGAGACTGCAAGAAAGAGCCCCATCAAAACAATAACACGAATACGTCCAACTCTCATTTCTTCCTCCTTTTCTTATCGAACTTCACTTGCAATTAACATGTAAAAAATTTACGTTTTTTCTATCGACGTTTACAAGCGCCGTAATCTTCCTCCTGCTTGTTCCTTAAAAACCTCTCTTCTTAAAAACAGCGTCATCCACGCGCTTCTTTTCCATCCATGCCTCCTTAAAGCGCAGCGATCGAGCGCTCCATCGCAGATTGCGTGCGATGAATATCTTTCTCCTGATGGGCAAATGAAATAAAATTCACTTCAAATTCAGACGGGGCCAGAAAGATCCCTTGCTGAAACATGCCCTGGTAGAACTTTCTAAATACCCTGCCGTCAAGAAATCTGACGCTCAGCATCGAATGATGCTGAACAACAGAAACATTCATCTTTCTTCTTGAAAGCGATTCTTTCAATGTCGAGGCCAATACATTTCCATACCGACTGAGCCGGGAATACTCCTTTTTCTTCTCCTTAAGAGCCCTCAGCGTTGCTTTCCCTGCTGCCATGACAATCGGATTCCCGGCAAAGGTTGACGCCTGATAAACCTGCCCTAACGGAGCCAAGTGCCGCATAATTTTTTCCGGGCCGGCAAACGCCCCGACCGGAAGCCCTCCTCCAATAATCTTTCCTAACGTGATCAAATCAGGCGTAACGCCAAAAAGATCCGCTGCCGCGCCATAATGAAAACGAAACCCTGTAATCACTTCATCAAAGATTAGCAGGGCTCCATTCCGCTGTGTTATCCGGCGCAATTTTTGTAAAAACTCCTGATCCGGAGGGGTCACGCCGTAATTCCCTCCAACGGGCTCCACCAGCACAGCGGCAATCTGCTTGCCATGCCGTTGAAAGATTCTTTCCACGGCCTCCCAATCTCCGGCAGGGGCAATCAATGTTTTTCGGGTGAAATCTTTAGGCACCCCCTTACTAGCCGGAATCCCAAGTGTTGCTAATCCTGATCCTGCCTTTGCCAACAGATAATCAGCATGACCATGATACGAATGTTCAAATTTCAGAATAATGTCTCTGCCGGTAAACCCCCTGGCCAGCCGCACCGCACCCATGACCGCCTCGGTCCCTGAATTCACAAAACGGACCTTTTCAACAAAAGAGATCGCCCCCTGAATCATTTGGGCTAATTCGATCTCTACGCAAGTTGTAACTCCAAAATGCGTTCCATTGCGAGCACTATCCTGAACAGCCTTAACAATCGGAGAATGCGCATGGCCAAAAATCGCCGCACCCCACGACAGCACGTAATCGATATAGCGTTTTCCATCATGATCATACAGATATGGCCCTCGCCCCTTTTTGATGATAAACGAATCCTGCCCAACCGCGGAAAAACTGCGAACAGGGCTGTTGACCCCTCCGACCAAACACGCGCGGGCTGAGCGTAATAATTTCTTGTTGTTCACTTTGCTTGACAACCCCATAACTATTGATTTCCTCAATGTTCCGCCGACTCTTTATCGAGACCCGCAAGAACCACAAGAATTCGATCCAGCGCTCTTTCCTTTTTGTGAACCATCACAAACTTTTGTCTGCAGGGACACCTTCTGAACATGAATACACCCCACCGGACAAGCCAAAACACAGGCATGACAACGGATACAATCTTCCTGATTAATATAAATAAACTTAGTTTCTTCGCTGCTCTTGGCAAATACAAAATCTTTGGTCCGCCCTTCTTCGTCACGGATAATTTCTTTAACCTTCAGGATACAATTAGGCCGCGGCTTAGCTTTAATACACCAATCGCAATAAATGCACTTATCCTGATCAATCTCAAATTTGTAATGACAAAGATAGCAGCGCTGAGTTTCGTCGATGGCTAAAGCCGGATCTAATCCTTTTTCGACTTCAGCCCGCAGGTCTCTTTGATCCGTTGTGATGACCGGCATATCAACCCGGGGAACAGCATCCATTTCGCGGATCCGTCCGGTGGTCTGTGCGTCCTGAACACGCACAACATCCTTAAACCGCTCTTTGCCGGTCAAAAATCGGTCAACCTCACGTGCCGTTTGTTTGGCATGAGCAATTGCGCTAATCAAAGATGACGCTCCCTGCGCGAAATCCCCGGCCAGAAAAACATTCTCGATATTTGTCCGGCATCCCCCTGTGCCCAAGACCCTTCCCGAGCTATCGCAAATTTTATCGCTCAACGGCCCTCCTATCCAAGACGTGTCAGCAAATTGCCCGGTAGCTAAAAGAACCATATCAGCCTCAACGTTAAATTCGCTTCCTTGAATCGGCACCGGTCGCCGTCGTCCGCTTTGATCTGGCGCCCCCAGTTCATTACGGATAAAACGTACCGCACTCAAGCCTTGACCTGCCTGGCCAAGGTATGCCACAGGGCCTATTAAAAATTCCATAGGTATACCCTCCTGGCTCAACTCCTCCAGTTCGCCGGGCGTAATCAGCATCTCCTCAACTGAGCGGCGATAAAGAACACGGACGCTTTTAGCCCCCAACCGCCAAGCGGTACGGGCGCAATCCATCGCGGTAAAGCCTCCTCCGATAACAATGACATTCTTCCCGATATCCCGCCGCCCATACTCATTAACGCTTAACAAAAATTCCAGCCCATGATAAATTCCGGAAATCTCAGCGCCGGGAAGCTCAAGCTTATTAGGGCGCAATGTTCCGGCTGCCACAATTACCGCCTCATGAGATTTTACAAAATCTTCAAACAAAATATCTTTGCCAATGTCCTTGCCGCATTCTAAACGAACCCCGCAAGCCAGAACCTGTTCTATTTCCCTTTGGATAACCTCCCGAGGCAAACGAAACTCCGGAATTCCTTGATTCATCATCCCACCCGGAATCTTATGTTTTTCATACACAGTGACAGCATGTCCACACAGGGCCAGCTGCCTGGCGGCTGCCAAGCCCGCCACACCAGCGCCAATGACTGCAACGCTCTTGCCACTGGAAGAAAAAAGAGCTTTAAGCCGTCCGGTCTCACTTGACCTGTGATCTGCCGCGGCCCGCTTACTCCAACAAATCGCAACCGGCTGTCCAAGCCCCGGCCAGCCATGGCGGCATTTTTCCTCACACGGCCGGGCACAAACACGTCCTAAAACCCCGGGAAAAACATTGTCCCACAGATTGATCCGGTAAGCCCTGTCATATTCTTTTAAAAAAATCGCGTTCAAGTATTCCGGAATATCTGTTCCCGCCGGACAGGCCTTCTGACAGGGAACATTCTTGTCCATCCAATCAAAATCTTTTAGCGACTCTCCCTGACCGCGCAGCATCGACAACGGCTGATGCTCATAAAGGGCTGGGATTTCTGCTTGCTCGGAAAACTTTAGCTGCTCCAAACGGGATTCATACATGTTCCCGGTCGACGATATCTTTAATGTCTTTTCTTTCTGAGAAAAAAGAACCCCCTCCTTCGCCTTCTCCTGACAGGCTGGATCTTTTTGGCTAGCCTTCTCGATCCAAAGTTTTCCTTCCATTTCCCTGCCGCTGTAAACCAGGGCCAACCCAAACAACAACATCGTCCCGGCTGGCGAATCAGCGGTCACAAACTGTTCAAACGCAAAAACAGCCTCTGTATACTGTTCTTTCTGAAAAGAGGTCACCGCGTACATTGCCAACACTTCATCTGTTTGCAACCCAAGGGACAAAGCCCGCTGGGCAAAAAAATGACTGCTATAAATATCGCCTCGTGTATCCCCGCGCTGATAATACGCCCGGGCTAACAATACACAAGCCTCAGCATGATGCGGCGCTTCTTCTGACCTCAAGAGATCAATGGCCTCGTCATTTTTTCCCTGTTCTAAACACCTCCGGGCCTCAAATATTTTTTCTGGCTTCATGATTTATCTCTTTTTTGTTCTCGGGTCGAATCAATTGTTGCTTGAAAAACAGCCTGATACTTCTGATTTCTTTCCTGCACAAAATCAGATTCGACTTCTCTGCTTCCCAGCATGTCTTTCATTCCGGCTCCGGTTACCCGTCGAGAAAAAACACCAAAATATTCCTCCGGCGACAAGCGCTTCTGAAGATAGACTGTCAAAATCTTCTTAACGGTCGCAATTACCTGGGAAGCCGTTGCATCACACACGTATTCCCCGAGATGCCCGGCGCCGGACAAGGAGCCGCCGACAAAAATACTATATCCTTCCTCCGATCCCTGTTCAGTCCTTTTGCGCAGCCCGCGCAATCCGATATCCGCAACCGCATGCTGCCCGCACGAATTAGGACAACCATTCATGTTAATCCTTAAAGGCCCGATATTTTTCCACCAATCCGCGTCCGATGTGAGTTTCTCCATCATGCTCCGATACGTGTTGGGCGTATCCGACACCGCCAGGTTACACACCGTTGTTCCTACGCAGGCAACCATATCCGGTAAGTGTTCAAACCCCTCAATACGATACCCCGCATTTTTCAGCAACCCCAACAGTTCTTCGGTCTTATTGAACGCAACCGAGCGAAATACCAAATTCTGCCGGTGTGTAAAAACAACTGTTCCGTCTCCGTACCCCTGCGCCCACTGTGCAAACCTCCGCGCTTCCTGACTTGTTAATTCACTGCGCTGAATCATCGCGCGGACCGCATAAAGGCCCGTCTGCCGCTGAGGGATAACCGCTTGCCCCTGAAGAAAGCTCTCTTCTATTTCCGCGGAAGACTCCGCAACAACGATTCCTGCGATGCCGGATACCTTACGATCGCTTAATTCCTGAAGAACTTCCTGGGCAAAACCCTTGACCCCGAGACGATCCACAACGATCTTCAGCCTCGCTAAAGCCCTGACCTTACGATTCCCCAAACGGCGGAATACTTCTGTCACAGCACGCGCGACATCCACCACAAGATCTTCCGGAACCCAATCAAAAATTAATTTTCCCAAATACGGCTTAGCCCCCAAACCTCCGCCCGCGTAAAACCTCCATCCCGTTCGGCCTTCTCGATGAATCGGATGCCATCCCTGACAGTTCATCAGCGTCTGCCCGCAGGCACGTCCGCAACCTGCCACGCTGATTTTATGCTTGCGTGGCAAATTCCGCTGCTGATCCAACATCTCCGGATCATCAGCGATCAGCTGCAGCATATTCAACGTGTCCCCTTCCTCATGCGGACAAACACCGGGAAGCGGACAAGTCACCACATTTCGGGTCACATCTCCGCAGGCATTTTTTGTCAGGATCCCGACTTCTTTCATTCCTTCCAAAATTTTATGAATATCTTCCTTGCGGATCCAATGAAATTGCAAACACTGCCGTGTTGTAATGCACAGCTGGTCCTGAGCCAGCTCCGAAGACAGATCAGCGGCCCGCTCAAGTTGTTCGCTGGTCATAAGGCCTCCCGGGATCCGCAGGCGGATCATAAAAAACCCTTTTTGCAGCTGCTGATAAACCCCGGCCCATTTCCACAGTGCCACTTCATTTGGTGGAATAGACTCCAGCGAACGTTTGGCAATCTCCTTAAAATCAGCATCAAACCCAATTTCGATCTTATCTTTTTCAACCTGCGTCAAATCTTCTTTGGCTTTCATTCTCTACTCTCCCCCATTAAAACTTTTTAGAGTTTTTTTCTCTGCGTTTTTCCGCCGAACAATGTCCTTGGCATGATACGAGATGATCACATCCGCTCCGGCGCGTCGGATCGAAGTCATGATCTCAGCAAGAGCAGCCTGTTCATCCCAATATCCTTTTTTTGCGCCGAGCTTCATCAGCGCGTATTCCCCGCTCACATTATACGCCGCCACCGGAACACGAAATTTTTCTTTTGCTTGGCGAATCACATCGAGATACGCAAGGGCCGGCTTCACCATCACCATATCCGCCCCCTCCCTTATGTCTGCGGCAATTCTACGCAACGCGCGGGCGCTGTCTGCCGAAGCAAACTGATATTCCCGACGGTCTCCAAAGGCCGGCGCTGACTTCGCCGCTTCCCGAAACGGCCCATAAAACACAGAGGCGAATTTTGCCGAATAGCCAAGTATGTTGACCCGATGAAATCCGTTGGAATCAAGTTTCTGTCGGATAGCCGCCACCTGACCTTTTGCCATCGCAGAAGGAGCCACCCAATCGGCCCCGGCCTCAGCATGCCGAAGGGCCATCTCCGAAAGCGCCTTAAGCGTCTTACGTCTATCTATTGCCCCTTCATGTCCCGTTAAGATCCCGCAATGCCCATGCGTGGTGTATGCGCAAAGACAGACATCTGTTATCACCGTTACCCCTCTAATTTTATCCTTTATCTCCTTCACAGCCCTTGAAATAAGATCATCCGGACAAAAAGCATTGCCTCCTAAATCATCTTTTTTTCTATTGGATACAACACCGAACAGCAAGATTGTTTTTATTCCGAGTTGTCTGGCAGAATCAACATCTTTCACAAGCTCATCAACAGAAAACCTGTTCACTCCGGGCATGCTTTTGATCGGCTGAACAGTACTCTTGCCCTCAATAACAAAATAAGGCAATACCGGATCCTCAATGAGCTTGCTCTTCCATTGAGTCCAATGAGTTTTCTTTTTGTTTTGAACCATCACGCAATCACTCTTGATTGTTTGGCCTGCGCCCGTGTGACGCCTCCGATACATCTGATCTTTACTTTTCGAGGGGGGTGGCCATACCGTTTGATAAAATTGCGCACTCCCGAAGGGCTTGTAAACACAATCTCATCAAAAAAGCCCGCTTCCCAATTCGGAAGACCTTCCGGAGAAACATTGCGATACGCCGCGCTCGTAACGACTTTTGCGCCCAGCTCCCGGATCTGCAAAGGAAGTTCTTTGTCCGCGATATTAGATCGGGGAAAAAAAATTCTTTTTCCTTCAATCTTGCTCCGTTTAAGCGCGGCCAATAGCCCCCGGGAAGATTCCTGACGGGAAATCAAATCCGCCGTGATCCCAAAATCTAAAAGACGTTTCGCGGTCATTGTCCCGATCGCGGCAACTCCAACGCCATGCAATGCCCGTGAATCACGCCCAACTTTAGCAAGCCGTTCAAAAAAATACTGAACGCTGTGGCGGCTCGTAAAAATAACCCAATCAAAAGAATCAATACCGCAAAGGTGTTTATCGAAATGCGTATAATCTTTGATCGGTTTAATTTGGATCAACGCTTGCTGAAAAACCGTTCCCCGGGACGAAGTTCTGTGCCCGGAAGTACCGGTATATAAAATGCGCTGATTCTTTTTAAACCAATTGAACGCTTTTTCTCTGAGAACCACATCACCGATAATAAAAACTGCCGGAGAAACAATGCCCCCTTTTTTTACATCAGAGGCGATCGCTTTAAGCCGGCTGATCACGATCGTCTGCTCTATCCTGCCGGCATGAGAGATTGCCGCTACCGGCGTATTCGCCGGTTTTCCTGCCTGGATCAGAGTTGCGGCAATGCGCGGGATAGTCTTGACCGCCATATACAGAACAATCGTGCCGTTAGCTGAGATGCTTTTCCAATCAACTGGATTCGCTGTTTCCCCTTGCGCTTGGTGCCCCGTCACAAAAACAACGCTCTTGGCGCTGCTGCGGTCAGTCAGCGGAATCCCAGAATACGCAGCGGCAGCCTGCGCCGCGGATATTCCAGGAACGATTTCAAATTCTATTCTGGCTTTTCGCAATGCCTCAAGCTCTTCGGACGCTCTCCCAAAAATCATCGGATCCCCGTTCTTGAGTCGGACAACCATCTTTCCCTGCCTTGCCCGGGAAACCAGCATCCCATTAATCTTATCCTGCGCGTCCTTAGACGTTCCTTCTCGATCCTTTCCGAAATCACGGCAATTAAAACTCTCAGCGCCTTCTTTTATTTCGGCCAACAGCGCCCTATCCGTAAGATAGTCATAAATGACAACATTCGCCTGCTGTAAAATACCCAGGCCCCGAACTGTGATCAAGTCCCTGCCCGCCGCTCCGGCTCCCACTAAATATACTTTTCCCTGAGTGGTTCTCATCAGCACAATTCCCCTAATAATTTCAAAAGATCCTCCCTCTCGCTCAAGACTTGAACCGCAATCCTGCCCTGCAAAGGATGCGGAGGCATAATGTCCCCGGAAATAATCTCACTGATTCGTCCTTCCATCCCCAGCCGTAACAGAGCCGCATGCGCCATAATAAGAGCCTCATAATCACCATGATCCAACTGCTGCAATCGTTCCTCTATATTGCCTCGAATGCCTTTGACAACAAAATCTGCCCGGTATCGAAAAAGGGCTTTCTGCCTTTTGCGGCTGCTCGTTCCAATGCGGCTTGCCTCCGGTAAGGTCTCCAAAGAATACCCCTTCTCTCGAGCAACCAGACACTCACAAGAACTCAAGGACGGTGTCATCAACGCGATCGTCAAATCTTCCGGTAAATCATCTTCTAAATCTTTAGCGCTATGCACCGCCAAATCAATCTCATTCCGGCGCAAGGCTTCCTCAAGTCTACGGGTAAAAAAATCCGTCCCTTCTATTTGTATAAACGGCGTCTTTTTGTCTAAATCTCCGTCAGAATCAATAGGAACGATGTCAACATCCATATCGACTCCCTTGTGTCTTATGAGCGTGACAACCTCCTGCACCTGTGCTAATGCTAAAGGGCTCGGCCGCGTACCGATTCTAAACCGCATGGATCTTCTCCCTGGCAAAAAACGCCTTTGCTTTGCAATGTGCAATATGCCGAGCCTGGGAAACAAGCCTTTCCTCTCCCGGAGCTCCTATGTCGTCAATGGTATAAATCCTAACCCCCGAAAACCCCTCAATGTTATTGTCAATATCCCGCGGGACCGCCAAATCAAAAATAACCATTTCTTTATCCGCAGGAACCCTGCGCTCAAACATATCCCTAGATACAACATAATGAGGGCTGTTGGTGGCGCTAAAAATCAGATCTGCTTCGGCTAAACCGTTATAAAAATCTTCAAAGCGTACTGCCAAACAGCCATGTTCCTGCGCGATGAACGACGCCCGATCATGCCGTCGGTTGGCTACGATCTGAATCCGTGCCCGTTGCTGACACAGCTCTTCGATCAAAGACTGTCCGACCACGCCGCACCCAATCACATAAATATTTTTTCCCTTCAGGCCCTTATGTTTTTGAATCGCCAGCTGAATTGCCCGAACAGCAACATCCCCTTCTCTCTGTGTGAGCTGCAACGCCCTGCGTATATCTCGACCCGCGCACAACGTCCTTTCCAAAACCCGGGAAAGAAGCCTGGTCAACGTTCCTGTTTCCCGCCCCAAAAAATACGCTTCCTTGATCTGACGAACAATATTCGAATCACCAAAAACCGGAGATTCCGCCCCAGAAGCAACCGTAAAAAGATGCGCAATGGCATCCCTGCCTTGACGTAATTCTAAAAAAGATTTTTCTCCTTGGCAAAGCATGATAAAAGCCGACTGCAATTCTTCCACGCTGATTCCCTGCGCGTATATCTCTGTCCGGGCACAGGTCGATAAAATAAAAACGCCTTGGGCCTTAAACAGCGCCATAAGATCCCTCGCCACTACCGAGACGCGATCCCGAGAAAGAAAAGCGCGCTCCCTCACCGCCACTGGCGCCTGATGATAATCAATCCCGACCATGCAGAAATTCATCAACGCTCTCCTTAATAAAATCTCTTACCACCCTAGACAGATTTGGATTTCTTCCCTGAGAATTAACCGAAATAACCAGATCATCAGCCACAGCAACCGCGGGAGAAATAAAAGCGCAGGCATCCGTATCGTCGGCGACATTACAGAGAATTCCTCTCTCGCCGGCCTCACTCGCGATGACACGGTTTGTTTCCGGGTCCGAAGTGCACGCATAAACAAGAAATGCTTCTGCCAGATGATTCCGGCTAAAAATTTCTTCCACCCAATCTACTCCCATGTCCTTTATCTCGGATAAAATTTTCGGCGCCACAACCGTGACTTTTGGGTTAAAAAGAAGGATCGTGCGCAGCTTCTGCAAAGCAATCCGCCCTCCGCCAAAAACAAGAATTTTTTTGCCTTTAATATCAATTCCCACCGGAAGAAAGCGCATCGGACGATCAACTCGCTTTTTTTTCGCATTGCCTTCAGACATGTGACGAAGTCCCTCTCTTTCCTCAGGGTACAATATCATGTTTTCTTAGCAAATCAACAACATGAGCCGTCACTTTATCTATGGAAGGGTTGTTCAAAAAAAATCCGTCTGAAGCAAGAGCTCCTGTTCCCTCTTTTCCAAAATGAATCGCTAATGTCTTAACCGGTTCGGCTAATGTCCGTAAACGCGCAAGATCATATTCATCGATATCTGATGCTGTCGCTATAAAAATAAGACCGGAATCCGTCATAATGTGCGCCAATTCTCCCAGACGCCGTAAATGTTCTCCTTTATCTTCATATTTAAACAGCAGATCGGCATCCAATCCGCAAAGCAGGTTAGAAACGCCAAGATAATACGCGTTATAGCCTGACTTTACCAGCACGGATTCAATCGCCTTGGCCGCAGCGATTTTACCTGTGTCCTGGGGCCCGCTTACAAGAACAAAAGCCGCTCCATGCCCGATGCTTTTTTGCCGTTCTGCCGCCCTGATTTCTCCCCTAACCCAGATAAATTCACGCTGACGAACATGCTCTTTCAGGACCTCGGCCGATGATTTCAACGCCTCAGTTATAATGCCTCCACCGGAAATTTCATAATTATCAATGATCACAAAACGTGTCGTTGCTTCGATCTCTCCGGCAAGATCAAAAGCAATTGGCTTTTCAGTCTCTACAACGATCTCCGCAACCTCATTAGTGTTCACCTGCCCGTCTTGTGCCGTGGTAGAAAGTTCCGCGGCATCAATAACTGTGTAGATCTCGGAAACCTGGGCCGGTACACGCGCGGTGGACAACTTCAGATAATACCGTTTATTCTTAATGAGCGGAGCTTTTCCCAACCAAAAAAGATTTGCCTTAAACCGAGTTGAAACGCATGGATTTCTCTCCGTCTTTTTGACCATGATCTCACCGGGCTTAATGTAAAGCTGCGTATCCAGCGTAACCCCCACCGCTTGTCCGGCGTGCGCACTATCAGCAGGTGGACGGCTAAACTCTTCGATTGACAAAATTCCAGCCGTTTTATTCGACGGAAGAAAAACGATGTCCTCTCCCACGCAAACCGTTCCTGATTCAATCGTACCGGCAACGATGCGCCTCTCGTCTCCCTCCTCGGTAAATTTATAAATATCCTGCACAGGGTACCGCAATGGCAAATCCTCCAAGGGCCGTGGGACGTTAAAGGCATCCAGCTGCTGAAGGACCGTCAATCCGGAATACCAGCCCGCGCTTGATGAATTCTCGGTAAGATTGTCGCCGTGAAACGCGCTGATGGGAATAAACGATACCTGCTTAACCCCGATGGAAAAAAGAAATTCTGAATACTGTTTAACAACACCATCAAAAATTTCCTTGCTCCACCCCACAAGATCCATCTTGTTCACCAAAATGCTGACCTGCCGAACTCCTAACATGGACAAGAGATATCCGTGCCGACGGGAGTTTTCCTTAATGCCTTCATGGGCATCAATAACCAAAAGCGCGGCCTGAGCATGCGCCGCTCCGGTTACCATGTTTTTCAAAAACTCAATGTGTCCAGGGGCATCAAAAATAATATATCTCCTCTTCTGCGTTTTGAAAAAAACCCTGGCACTATCAATGGTGATTCCCTGAGCCTGTTCATCCTTTAAGGCGTCAAGAAGAAAGGCGTATTCAAACGGCCTTGCGTTTCTTTCACACGTTCGCTTCACCTGTTCAAGCTTGCCTTCGGGCAACGAGCGCGTATCTGCAAGAAGCCGGCCGATCACCGTGCTTTTTCCGTGATCAACATGCCCCACGATGACAATCGTCATCTGCTCTTCTTTCTCAATCCCGCCACGAGTCGGTTCCAATATTCTGGCTGTTGTGTTTTTCATGATTACATATACCCCTCTCGACGCAATGTTTCTAATCCACCGCCGTCTTCTTTATCTTGAGCGCGGCCGCTACGTTCAGCAATATTTACAAATTTTCCGTTCTTAAGTTCCTCAATAATCTCAGCGACATTTTTGGCTGACGAAACAACCGTCCCCGTGCAAGGGGCACAGCCTAAAGAACGATACCGCAAGCCTTTTCCTTTGTCAAAATAAAGATCAATGATCGGGATGTTTTCTCTCTGAATATATTCCCAAATATTCAGCTCTGTCCAATCTAAAAGAGGATGAATCCGAACATGCGTGCCCGGCGCAAAATCAGTCTTAAATTGATTCCAAAGTTCCGGCGGCTGACCCGCCACATCCCAGTCGCTCTGCCGGTCGCGTGGAGAAAAATACCGCTCCTTAGACCGGCTCCCTTCTTCATCTGCGCGTGCGCCGACAATAACGCCAGTATACCCTTCCGTATTGGCGTCCTGCACATATTTTCCAAGACTATGATCAAAACGATAACGCGGCCATTCTCCGGAAATTGTTTTTTTAAGGGCTTCGCTTTTCAATTTCCGGCAGCAGGTCAAACGATCTACGTTGCCGTCGGGAAACGTCTCCTTATTCGCCAAGGCCTCGGCGTTCTCTCCGTAAATCAAATTCAGATGCCATTCGGCGGCCAAGCGGTCCCGGTAAGCAATCATTTCTGGAATTTTAAAATGCGTATCAATATGGACCAATGGCATAGGAACATGCCCAAAAAAAGCTTTACGCGTCAACCATAACAGGACGGTGCTGTCTTTCCCAACTGACCATAACATGGCCAGCTGTTTAAACTCGCGATAGGCCTCACGGAGAATATAAACACTTTTTGCTTCAAGGCGCGCTAATGTGTCCATCATTGCAAATTTCCTTTTTTCTTAGGCCCCCTATGCAAACCGCATTCACGGTTCTGGGGATTTTCCCACCACCAGCGTCCTGCCCTGACATCTTCACCAGGCTGAATGGCCCGGGTACACGGCGCACATCCGATACTGGGATATCCGCTGTCATGAAGTGCGTGATACGGGATATTGTTCTTTCGAATATAAGACCAAACCTGATCTTCTGTCCAATCCGTAAGCGGATTGATTTTAACAACTCCAAATGTTTCGTCCCATTCAATTTTTCCAATCTCAGCCCTTGTGACGGATTGTTCTTTCCTTAATCCGCAAATCCAGGCATCAAGCGTAAACATTTTTTTGCGAAGAGGCTCCAGTTTTCTTACATGACAGCACATTTTTCTTAATTCTAAACTTTCATAAAATAAATTTTCCCCATGTTCAGAAACCATGCCATTAACTTTTGTTTGTTCTGGTTCTAAAATATCGTAACGAAAACCATATTTTTGTTCTGTTCTCTTAATAAGATCATACGTTTCTGGATATAAGCGCCCTGTATCAATTGTAAAAATTGATATGCTCAAACCCATGGTCTTAAGCATGTGCGTGATTACCTGATCTTCCGCCCCCATGCTTGAGGAAAACGCCAAACGCTCCTTGTCAAATTTCGATAACGCCCATGAAAGAACTTCTTCTGGGCTCAGCTGTGAAAAATCTCTGTTAATTTCTAAAAAGTTTTCCTTTTTCATAACTCTAAAATCCTATTTTAAATTTCTTAAATATTGAATTCTGGTATAATTTTTCTTCCAAAATTGACTCGATTCCAAATACGCTCATGAACATAATACAAAACCACCTTTACACCATCGACTCCTACGCCAACCATCAATGCTTCTTTTATGTTCTTGCTATATATATAAACAATCACGATAGTTGAGATAAACCCAAATAATCTCCAAGTAATGGCTTTAGCCAAAGCGCGCATTTTATTTTCCAATTTCCACCTACCTTATCTTGTTGACTATTTTAGTAATATTAAAGTTAAAATTTTTTTATATCTGAAAAATTAAAATTTTATCTTTCTCTTGGCTTTTTGCACAAATATCTTCAAATGTGACATGATCAACCACTGTGGTCATTGCTCCTTCAAGCTGATCCCATACCCCACTAAAAACAGACGGTTCTTTCCTTAAAGCATCGGATCTCGATAAAAGCGCTCCTCCCATACATCGCATAACGTCACCCAAGCTTATCGCGTCCGGCGTTTTTCCTAAAAGATATCCTCCGTCTTTTCCTCTGGAGCTTACGACAAGCCCGTCTCTTTTGAGCTGAATAAAGATCTGAACCAGATATTTGACCGGAATATTTTGCTTACCGGAAATATTCTGAAGTTGCAACGGCTCTTTTTTAGGCCAATGCAAAGAAAGCTCCAGCAAAGCCCGGCAGGCATAATCACATTTGGCAGAAATACGCATGCTACCTCCCCAACAAAATCCAGACTAAGTTGATTAACTAGCTAAAGTATACAATTTTCTTTGCATTTGTCAAGTATAAAAAACCAGCGCCCTTTGAATCAGCAAATCCGCGGAAGCTGTTCGCCGGAAAGCATATCAATAATGCGGACCGTGCCTAGCGAACTTTTTAAAGTCACCCGCTTGTCTTGTATCTCAGAGACACAGCCGATCGCGACCGCCTGCCGGCCTTGCTGATGCTCCCTTAAAGTGGAAAGCGTCTCTGCGGCCTGCTCAGCCGGAACAAAAACAATGCAGCGCCCTTCGTTAGCGACATAAAGCGGATCCAGGCCTAAGATCTCACATGCGCCGCGGACCTGTTCCTCCACGCGGATTTCGTTCTCTTCAATCGTGATGTGAAAACCTGAATCTTGCGCGATCTCATTAAGTGCGGTGGCCAGCCCGCCACGGGTTAAATCACGCAAACAATGAACATCAATCTTTTTTTGAAAAAGCGGAAGAATCATGGCTGACAAAGATGCCGAATCACTCTCAATGGTGGATTCAAACTGCAAACCTTCCCGTTGGGCCATGATCGCAATGCCGTGCCGACCGATATCCCCACTTAAAATGATCGCATCCCCAGGCTGAACGCTGCGCGGAGAAATATTTAAGGCATGCTCAACAACTCCGATACCGGTTGTGTTAATAAAGACCCCGTCGCCTTTGCCGCGATCCACGACCTTGGTGTCGCCGGCAATGATCTGAATATTGGATTCCTCTGCTGCGTTCTGCATGGACTGAACAATGCGCCGCAAATCTTCGACCGCAAACCCTTCTTCCAAAATAAATCCCACCGTCAGATACAGCGGCTTGGCGCCGGACATGGCCAGATCGTTCACTGTCCCGTGCACCGCCAAGGAACCAATATCCCCGCCGGGAAAAAACAACGGATGAATAACATAGGAATCCGTGGTGACGGCCAGCCTTGCTCCAGAAAAGTCCAGAACTGTGCTGTCATGATTTTGAGCAAGCAGCGGATTCTCAAAAGTCTTTTTAAAAACTTTTTCAATCAGCTGATGCATCAAGACTCCGCCGCTACCATGGCCAAGTAAAATTTTTTCGTGATCAGATTTCGGGATCGGACAATTAAACATTTGTGTTTCCTTATAAAAGACACCAGGATATCCTACACAAACTGAAAGCTTGTCTTAGCCTTGAGCAAATCACAGATTTGCCAAGATAATGTCCCATTCAAAATTTTATTTTGCGTGGGAGACCAATCCCGGGAATTCTGCGAATTCCGCAGGGCTAAGACACTATAACACTAGAAACTGCCCGGTGTCTTAGTGTCTTTTCCTGTATTTATAATACGCCGCGCAGGCGCCTTCGGAAGACACCATCGGCGCGCCCAACGGATGCTCGGGTGTGCAACGCGTTCCAAAAGCCGGACATTCCACCGACTTCTTCAAGCCCTGCAGAATCTGGCCTGCCTGACACTCCGGATTTTCCTCCGCCTGAATATGACTGACATCAAACACAACTTGTGCGTCATACGCGTTATAACTGTCTGCCAATTTTAAACCGCTATCGGGAATAACTCCCAACCCCCGCCATTTCTGATCGGAAAGCTGAAACACTTTTTTCATGATCTCCTGCGCGAGCAGATTTCCTTCGGCGCGCACAACACGGGCATATTCATTTTCAACACGCGTCTCCCCCTTCTCAAGCTGGGTCACGCACGCCAGAACCCCCTGCAGAATATCCAGCGGCTCAAACCCGGTCACCACGATCGGAATGTGATAATCTCTCGCCAAACGCTCGTATTGATGATAGCCCATCACCGTGCAGACATGTCCAGCGGCCAGAAATCCCTGAATATGATTGTTCTTTGATGAAACAACCGCCTCGATCACCGGCGGAACCAAAACATGCGAAACTAAAAACGACATATTTGTCACCTGATGCACCTGCGCATAATGAATAGCGCTGGCGTTGGCCGGAGCGGTTGTTTCAAATCCAACAGCAAAAAAAACAACGTGGCGCTCTGGATTTTTTTGAGCGATTGCGACCGCGTCCATCGGAGAATACACGCTGCGCACATCCCCGCCCTCAGCTTTAACGGTCAACAAATCTTTTTTTGTTCCCGGAACCCTCAACATGTCACCGAACGAACAAAAAATCACATTGGGCTGGGCTGCGATAAACACCGCCTGATCAATGGCCTCAACGGATGTCACGCACACCGGGCATCCGGGGCCGTGAACCAGCGTGATTTCTTTAGGCAAAATCTGATCAATGCCGAACTTGATAATGGCATGCGTCTGCCCGCCGCAAACTTCCATGATCGTCCATGGCCGCGTCACAACGCGCCTCACCTTTTCGGCCAGAGTCTTCACAAGCCCCGCATCTCGATATTCATCAATATATTTCATAGTCCCTCTTTGCGAAGGTCGTCTTCCGACTGAATATACTCTAACATCTGCTGTGCTTCCGCTTCATCAACCACGCTTAAGGCCATGCCAACATGGACAATAACATACTCGCCGGGGTTGGCCTCAGGAACACAGGCCAAATTGACTTCACGGGTAATGCCGCCGAAGCTGACCTTTCCGGAGCGCTCCAGCGGATCGTCATTGATGATCTCTACAATTTTTCCGGGAACCGCTAAACACATTCCACACCCTCTTTTTAAAATGCCACCTGTAAAACGGCATTATATCACACCCATTGCCGTTGTCCCAAGCCCGCCGCGATCTGGCCAAGCGCGATCCCGCCGTCGTTGGGCGGAATGCGCTGATGCCAATAGGGATGAAAACCATCCTCCTTTAAACGCCGGACCGCCCGTTCCAAAAGGTAGCGGTTCTGAAAACAGCCTCCGCTTAAAACGACTTTCGAAATCTTTGCGCGCCTTGCCACCGAAACCAGCGCCTCTACCAATGTGTTATGAAAACGGCCGCAGATCTCATCTGTTGCCACACCATTTTTTAAATCAGAGGAAACCGCATCGATCAACGCAATATCCACCTGCCGCTGCGCCGAATACGGACTGTCCCGTTGATCCTTCTCCGTCAGCTCATATTGATAGTAATTTTCAGAATGCGCTCTCTCTGCCGCAAACTCAACCTCCATCGCCGCCTGCCCTTCAAATTCCAAAACCTGCCGGATGCCCACAAACGATGCCACCGCATCAAAAAGGCGCCCCACGCTTGAGGTAAAAGGAGACTGCTTTTGATTGCGCAGAATTTGAATGAGATTCTTCAGCTCTGTTTCAGAAAAACATTTTAAAAATTCCATATCCTGGTAATACTCCACATGCCCGCGTGATGACTCGTATAACAGACCGAGCGCGCAACGGCGCGGCTCAAGAACCGCTTTTTCCCCGCCGGGAAGCGGAAAAGGCCGCAACGACGCCGTCCGCGTTATGCTTTTCTCTTGAATCTCAAAAAACTCTCCGCCCCACACCGTGTTGTCCAAGCCATATCCGGTGCCGTCCCAGGCCACGCCCAACACGGGGGCGGTAAGATCGTTTTCCGCCATGCAGGAAAAAACATGCGCCACGTGATGCTGAATCTCGATCGGCGCCGCCTGCTGTTTGCGGGCATATTGAGTCGATAAATAATCCGGATGACGGTCACAGAAAACCGCTTGTGGCTTAACAGCATACATGGTCTTCAAATCGGTGATCGTGCGCACAAAAGCCTCATAAGAAGGTTCCGTCTCAAGATCTCCAATATGCTGACTCAAAAAAATATTTTTTCCCTTCTTAACGGCGACTGCATTTTTTAAATGCGCGCCGACCGCAACCGCGTCAAAGTCATTTCCATCAGACCGAATCAGGATCGGCAATGGGGCATACCCTCGCGCCCGGCGCAAAATCAATTCCCGATTTAAAACAATGCGAGCGACGGAATCATCCACCGCGCGCGCGATCGGACGGTTGTGAACAAGAAACGCCTCGGCAATATTTTTTAAGTCCTCCAACGCCTGCTGTTCATCGATGCACATCGGATCCTCCGAAACATTTCCGCTGGTCATAACAACCGGGATTTGCAGATCAGACATCACAAGATGATGCAGCGGCGTATAGGGGAGCATCACGCCGAGATAAGGATTGCCTGGGGCCGCCTCTTTACAAACGCAGGCAGCGCGTTTTTCCAATAAAACAATCGGAGCGGCTCCCGAAGTCAAAAGACGTTTCTCTTCATCAGAAACATGACACTCCCGCTCAACAGATTTTAAATCCGGGAACATCACCGCAAAGGGCTTTGCCGAACGGTGTTTGCGCTGTCGCAGCCGCTTGACCGCTTCTGCATTGCGCGCATCGACGGCTAGCTGGAAACCTCCCAGCCCCTTTAGCGCAACGATCTTCCCCTTCAAAATTTCATGCTCGGCCATCATTATCGCCGCATCGTTCCGTTCAAGAACAGTTCCTTTCGAATCCCAAAGCTCAACCTGAGGTCCGCAAGCAGGACAGGCGTTAGGCTGGGCATGAAAGCGCCGGTTATGCGGATCGTGATATTCGTTTTCACACTGCGGACACATCTGAAAATTTTTCATTGTTGTGTGGATGCGGTCATAGGGAAGCGCTTCCATAATACTGTATCGCGGGCCGCATTGCGTACAATTAGTGAACGGATAACGGTAACGACTATTCTTGGGATCGGAAATATCGGCCCGGCACTGCAGACACATCGCCAGGTCAGGCAAAATCAGAGCTGTCGGCTCCCCTGGTTCACTCTCCAGAATTTGGAAATCTTGATATCCTGCGGGATCCAGATAAGACACCTCGAGGCTTTGAAAGAATGCATGAACAGGTTTTTCGATATGAAGGGATGATAAAAATTCTCGGCACTTTGTTTCCGGTCCTTCGGCTTCAATGATCACACCGTGCGTTGTATTACGCACCCAACCGAAAAGACCGCGCTCTTTCGCCAAACGAAAAACCGTCGGGCGGAATCCGACGCCCTGAACTGCCCCCCGGATCAGGATACGCAACCGCGTTGTATTGGCAAAAGGATCCTTCATAGCATTATGTCCATTGAAGAACAGCGCGTCCGATTGGATGGCGCTTCAAAGGAAGGCATTCTCATACTCAGACGTAGTCTTAGGATAATTTTGAATGAATCGTACTCAACAGGCGCTGGCGGTCAATGGGTTTTTGAAAAACACCGCTAAAGCCCATTGCCTCATAATCAATACTATCCGCCATGCTATCACCTGCGCCGCTCAAAAGATAAACCGACGCTGTATTTCCCAATAATTTTACCTCTTTAACAAAATTCACCCCGGCATCAACCTCTTCCATCATTAAATCGACGATGATCAGGTCCGGGTGCCCCTTTTTATAAATCTTTACACCTTCTTCGGCGGAGCTGGCTGTTAAAACAGAATAGCCGTGATTTTCAAGAAACGCCTGAACGACCTTTAAAATATCCTGCTCATCATCAATAACCAAAATCACATGTTTTCCGTCTTGCATGATTATTCTCCTGTGAAAAGTTCTTCCGTTAGCTGTCAAAATCCCGTTTCTGAATACGGTCCACTAAGAACTGCTTTGCTGCCTGTAGATTAGTCGCTGCCTGCTGTGAAAGCCTTTCACCAAATTCATTAAATTCATAACCGCGGATCGCCAGCACAAAACCCCGTGTGCGGGCGGAAAAAGCGTCCTGCGCCAGCCCCAACACGTCTTCCGGCGCCAAGAAATGACTTGAAAAGTGCGTTTTAGCCTCAGGAAGGATCGGATAAAATTCAAATGGCTCCCGGCAATCCACCGATGCATCGGCAAAGATCACCACATCATGATCTTTAACTGCATCGGAATCCTCAACGGTCAGCTGATAATTAGCGTCTACCGTGACATCAGAAAGATTTAAAACCTCGAGCTCTGCTGCCAAGGCCGGGCCTAAACCGTCATCCAGCCTTCCGGGATTTCCAAAGCCGATGACCAGCACTCTGGATGATTGTCCCACCGGCATGATTACTTCACCTTTTTATCAAGCAGATTGCCTTCATGATCAAACAGGCTGACCACCAGCGGCATCTGACCAAGCGCATGTGTCGCGCATGACAAGCACGGATCATAAGCGCGGATAGCCACTTCAATATGGTTCAAAAGCCCTTCGGTAATGACTTTTCCGTTCAGCGAATCTTTGGCCACACGCTGAACCGCACGGTTCATCGGCTCATTATTGCTGGTCGTTGAAACGATCAAATTCGCCATCACGACCTGATCATCTTTGTTCACTTTATAATGATGGAACAATGTTCCTCTCGGAGCCTCGAGGATGGCGACCGTCTCTTCACGGCGCTTGCCCTTAACCACCAGATCCGTGCCCTGCAAATCCGGATCATGAAGAAGCTCTTTAATTTTTTCGATCGAATGCAGTGTTTCGATCATACGCGTCCAATGATAGGCCATCGTGATATTGTTCGGTTTGCCGTTGGTCAACGCTTTAAATTCCTGGCGTTCTTTTTCCGCTTCCGGCGTATCGATAAAATCACAGATATTGATGCGCGCCAACGGTCCGACTCGATACCATCCGTTTTCCGGACCGATCTTTTTGATGAACGGAAACTTCATGTACGACCAATCCTTGACCTCTTCAGCCAAATGCTCGGCATAATCCAAAGGATTGACCTGATCAAAAATCGTATTGCCTTGAGAATCCACCGCACGCAGATTTCCGTTATATAAATCCAAACATCCATCCTCACGCACAAGGCCTAAATGGTTCGAATCAAAAGAACCAAAATCCTTAACTTTATCAAAATTTGTTACCGTATATTCTTTAGCCAGCTTCAAAGCGCTTCTGGCCCAAATCACCATTTGATCTAAATCCTTTAAAAGCGCATCGCGCTCGGAGATGGACAAGTTCTTATTGACCCCACCCGGAACCGCCCCGGTGCCGTGGATCTTTTTGCCTGCCGTGGCTTTAATAATTTCCTGGCCGTATTTGCGCATCATCACGCCTTGAACGGCCAACTCCGGAAACTTCTTGGCTACGCCGATCACATTGCGGATCGCCGGATCAGCCTCAAATCCAAACAGCAAATCAGGTGAAACCAAATGAAAAAAATGCAATGCATGCGATTGAAATGTCTGGCCGTAATGCATCAAGCGCCGGATCTTTTCCGCCGTCGGAGTCAAATTCTCACCGCCGACAATGCGGTCCATGGCCTTCGCCGCACACAGGTGATGGCTGACCGGACAGATCCCGCATAAACGCTGGATCATGACCGGAACTTCCCAATACGGACGCCCTTTCACAAACCGCTCAAACCCCCGGAATTCCACAATATGAAGTCTGGCCTGCTGAACAATATCATTTTCATCAAGAAGAATTGAAACCTTCCCGTGACCTTCAACGCGGGTCACCGGTTCAATAACAACTCGTTTTAAATTTTTTCTATCCACAGCACATCTCCATTTTGATTAATCGTACTTAATAAGTTCATACGGCAATTCTATCGGTTTGTCGCTCAGCAGCGCAACCAATGCCTCCCAGATCAAATCCGCAGACGGCGGACAGCCCGGAAGATGATAATCAATCTTAACCACATGATGACACGGATACACCTGATCCAAACATAAAGGAATTTCGGGATCCTTCGGCAGCGTTCTTGCGGGATTGTAGACCGTCGGTCCGTTAAGATACGCCTCCTCCAAGCATTCCTTGAGGGGAATGCCATTGCGCATGGCCGGAACTCCGCCAGTAATCGCGCATTCACCGACTGAGATGAGAATATCGCAGTTCTTACGGAATTTTTGCAGCACATGAACATTCTCTTCGGTTGAACATCCACCTTCGATCAAACCGATCCGGCAACGACCGGTAAATTCTTTGATATCGTCGATGGGGGACTTGTCGAAATCCACCAGCTCAATGAGCTGTAAGATCCGTTCATCAATGTCCAAGATCGACATATGACAACCAAAACATCCGGCCAATGACGCTGTTGCAACTTTGGGTTTTTCCATGATCATAAATCCTTGTTCAAAACGGTTACTTTGTTTGTTTCGCTTCAATGTCAGAGCCGATAGGCTTTTTGTCATAAAGGCGCTGGCCCACCGGTATTGCATACCCGACACGCTTCTTAATAATCGCCCCAACCGGGCACACTTCAGTTGCCTTGTCCGTAATGTCCAGATCTGTATCAGCCAAACGGGCTTCGGCATTAACCGCGATTCTTTTATTCTTGCCGCGGCCTACAAAATCAAAAACATGTTTTCCGTCTAAATCGATCGAGGCCTGAACACATCGTCCGCACAAAATGCAGCGATTGCGGTCAATAAAAATATCCGGATGCGTTGCATCCACCGTGCACACCGGAAACTGAAATGGATATTTCGGAGCTACAATTCCCAAACGATAGGCCTGGGCCTGAAGCTCGCAATTGCCACTTTTCTCACAAACCATACAAAAATGATTGCCTTCGACAAACAGCATGTCCACAATATCCCGGCGACGCTCTTTGAGCTCTTCGGTGTTGTGCTCAACGGCCATCCCCTGCGCGATCGGCTGTGTGCAGGCCGCTTGCGGACGTCCATTGACCAGCACCGTACACAAACGGCAACTTCCGTGCGGCTTTAACCCGTCCCAATAACACAGGCGCGGAATATAAATCCCTGCCTCATCGGCCACCTGCATGATGGTCTGCCCGGGGCAGCCCTTTACTTCAACTCCGTCAATTGTAAATGTCAATGTTTTGTCGCTCATAACGATCCCTTATAGTTAGATTATTTAAAGATCTCTGATTTTCGTCCCGATGCTTCTTCGCCCTGCTTCAACGCGTCATGAATATCAAACGTTGATATCATGCCCGCCTTCTGTTCTTTTATAATTTTTTCATAGATACCGCGGAAGTTCTTAATGGTCGTTACCACCGGATTAGGCGATGTCTGCCCTAAACCGCAGCGGCTGGTCAATTTGATCGACTTCCCCAGATCCTCTAAATACGCTAAATCGGCCAAATCCCCCCGGCCCCCGCGGATCTTATCAACGCCATTTTTCAACAACACATTGCCGACACGGCATGGCGTACAGTATCCGCAGCTTTCTTCCACAAAGAAGTCCATGTAATAATCGACGAGCCCCAACAGGTCGCGTGTCTTATTAAAGATTACCACTGAACCGCCCGTAGCCAAATCATCATAACAAATCGCGCGCTTAAAATCCGCTGCCCCAATAAACTGACCTGATGGACCGCCCATCAACACGGCCTGTACATCCTGAGCGCCGACAGCCTGCAGCATCTCTTCCACTTTAATCCCAAAGGGAAACTCGTAAATTCCCGGGCTAGCACAATCGCCGGAAACGCTCAATAATTTTGTTCCAGGGCTTCCAGGTGTCCCCACCTGTGAGAACCATGCGGCTCCCTTCTCTAATATACGGGCCACACAGCAGAATGTTTCCACATTGTTCACTGTTGTCGGACAACCTAAATATCCCTTTTGTGCAGGAAATGGCGGACGGGTCTTAGGATCCCCTCTTAGGCCCTCTGCCGAACTAATCAAAGATGTTTCTTCCCCGCAAATATAAGCCCCGGCTCCGAGCTGGATCCGGATATCAAAATCAAAACCACTTTTGCCTAAAACATTTTTTCCCAATAAGCCGTCCGCCCGTCTTTTGGCAAGCATGGCGTTTAAAAAATCTTTCAAATACGCATATTCACCCCGCAAATATACGATGCCTTCTTGCGCCCCGATCGCGTAAGCGCCGATGGTCATACCTTCAAACATCAGGTCATACTTTTCGGTCAAAAGGATCCGGTCTTTAAATGTTCCCGGTTCTCCCTCATCTGCGTTACAGAGAACATATTTCTTTTCACCTTCCGCGGCACGCGTAAATTCCCATTTCATACCCGTCGGAAATCCTGCTCCGCCGCGGCCTCTTAAGCGGGCCGTTTTGATTTCCCGAATGACCTCAACCGGGCTGATCCCCAGGGCTTTTTTCAGGCCGCCATTTGCCGCATGCTCACCAAAAATCACGTCCCCTTTTTTGCGCAAACCGTTATGAACCATGGAGCGCACAAGCTCATGGGCGTTATTGCCATCACCGACACGACAAGCAATTTTTTTAGGATCATTGTGTTTCTTGAGCTCACGCACGATCTCCCGAGCCTTGTCGCTTGATAAATAGGTCATCACCACATCATTGATTAAAGCTGCCGGAGCCTGATCGCACATTCCGATGCAAGGGGTGTATTCCAATGAAATGTTTCCATCCGGAGTTTGTTCGCCGAATTTGATGCCCAACTCCTGCTCAAGCGCAGCCGCAACTTCCTTTGCGCCCTGCATCATATCAACAATGTCATTACACAGCCGAATGACCGTTTTGCCCTTAGGCTTTGTGGATAAAAATGAATAAAACGTGGCTGCGCTTTCCACATCGATCCGGTCGACCTTCAGCTGCTTGGCGATCAAATCCATAGCCTGGCTGGAAATACAACCGTGCTTTTTCTGAACCGCGGTCATAACATCCATCATGCGCGCCTTGTCATTCCCGCATTGTTTACAAATTACTTGAATTGTACTTTGAAGTTCTTTAGTCATAAGAGAGGCCCTTATTTTTTTCAAAATGTTAAACAGAGCTTTACGGTTCAACCTTTAAATCGTGAAAATTTTAACAATTATAAGAAATTATTATATCAATTTCTCCTTATGTTGCAAGGAGATTTTTTACACCTACCTCCCGCCTATTCCGTTATAAACTTTACTTGTGCGCCAATTCCTTCCTTGCGTCTCTTTTTAAGCCACTCAACCCAACAAGACAGTCCTTCTCCTGTTTTGGCAGAAACCTCAATAATCTCAATATTGGCATTCAAACGCGAAATATCGTCATAAACCTGCTTTTTATCAAAAGACATCACCGGTTCTAAATCGGTCTTTGTCAGCAACACCACATCCGCGGCACGGAAAATCGTCGGGTATTTCGCCACCTTATCGTCCCCTTCCGGCAGGCTCAAAAGAATGACCTTGATGTTTTCACCCAGGTCAAACTCACCCGGACAGACCATGTTGCCCACATTCTCAATAAAGACATATTCAACCGCTTCCAGGTCAAGCTTCGGCAGGCTCTCGGCAACCTGATTGGCATATAAATGACAGCTCGTCCCCGTGTTGATCTGCACCACCTGGTAAGCAAACGGCTCCAGCCGCTGCGCATCCCGGGTTGTCTGCAAATCACCGACGATCACCGTTGCCTTATGCTGCTGCTCCCCTAAAGCCGTAAGGGTTTTCTCCAGAAGCGTGGTTTTACCGCTTCCGGGAGAACTGATAAAATTCGCCGCCAAGACACCCTTCTCCTTAAAAGTTTTCCGGTTCGCCTGCGCCACCAGGTCGTTGGCCTTTAAAACATTTTTCACAATATTAATTTTCATAATCCATCCTTATAAATTTACGCTGTTAGACATGATCGCCGCCAGAATAATCTCGTCGCCTTTAAGAATGTCCACATCCGCGATCTGACAGTGCGGACACAAAAAAGAATCTAAGGTGGGCTCAAACACTGTTTGGCATTTCCGGCAACGGGCCTGCGCTTCAATTTCAACAATGATCAGGAGCGCACCTTCCGCAACTGTTTTCACAGACACCTCCCGAAACGCTTCCTGCATGACCTCGGGAATCACCTGACGTAAAATGCCAGCATGAATCTCTACCTCATCGATATGCGAAAGCTCATGCTTTTCCGCTTCCGAAATGATCTGCTCCATCAGTGCGCTGGCAATGGAAAGCTCATGCATGTTGAGCGGCCTTCTTTGAACTCATATCACAAAAAAGCGCTAAAAACTCTACCGCCAGGTCAATATTCTTCACAAACGTGCCTTTAGGCACGCTGATATTCGTCGGTGAAAAATTCACGACGCACTCTACCCCGCAGGACACCAAAAGGTCGGCAATCTGCTGACTGGCTTGTTTGGGAACAGCGATCACGCCGATTTCCACATGTTTCTTTTGAATGATCATCTTGGCTTTATCAAGCGGATAGATTGAAATTCCGTTAATGGCTTTGTCGCCTTTTTCCGGGTCACTGTCAAAAGCAGCCACAATCTTAATTTTGTCTTCCTGAAATCCGGGATACCGCAAAATGGCGGAACCCAAATTTCCAACCCCAAACAAAACCACATGAACAACATTCTGAACCACAAACTCTTCCAAAAGCTGTTTCAAACGGCGCGTATCATAACCAACGCGAGGCTTTCCGACTTTTCCAAAAGCCGAAATATCTTTACGGATCTGAACATCCGTGAGCGATGTTATTGTGGCAAGCTCGCCGGAAGATACATACACCCGCCCGTCTTCAATAAGGGCGTCAAGCGCCCTCAAATAAATAAAAGCCCGTATAATAGTGCGCTGTGGAAATCTTTTCATTCACCGCTGCCTTAGTTAATCGTGAATTTTTTAACAATTTGATATTATACCTGGAATCGGCCTGATGGCAAGTATTTTTGCAGTGTGTGCTTTATTCGCTAGAACCCTGGCGGGCCAGCAGTTCCCGATTGATGGCCCCGGCCAAATGCTGATGTTCTAAGATCCCAACCACTTCTTTTGTGCCTTCGGCCTTAATCACCGGCAGGTAATCAAGATACCGCTCTTCAAAAATCTGAATCGCGTCCCGCAGCGGACGGTCTTGGGCAATGGCCCAATAATCAAAAATCGCGATATCCCCGGCAACCAGCAGATTATTCAGCTCTTCTTCTAAAATGGCATCTTTGATATTGTTGAGAGAGACCGACCCGATGCTTTGATTGCGCGAGTCAATCACCGGCAAGTAATGCGCTTCTTCGTTCTTGATGATCCGGATCACTTCCGCTAGCGGGGCACATTCGGGGATCGGCACAAAACTTTTCTGCATCACATCGCTGACCTTCAACGATTCAATCACGTCTTCCTTGGTCACATTTTTATACGCCTCATGCGCTTTCAAAATACTAAATTTTACACAGGACGGACCGAACAACTGAACAATAAATGTGGTGGCAGCTACCACATTCATGATCAATATGCTGGCTTCCTGCCCCTCAGGCGATATCGTCGAAATTCCATGGGCAACCGATAGAGCCAGGCCCATCGCGACTCCGCCTTGAGTAAAAAGCCCCAATCCCGTATAACGGACGACTTCAGGCCTGGCGTGCGCGATCATTCCTCCAAACGTTGCGCCCAAAACCTTACCCAATCCTCTGGCAAGCAAATATCCGATCACCAACAGAAGCAGGGAAGACTTCAAAAAAATCGAAATATCGAGCTGCGCGCCGATCACAACAAAGAACAGAATATACAACGCGACGCTCATTTCCTTGATCGAGGCGAAAAGCTTTTCGCTCTTATTCGGGATCAAATTCGCGATCGTGGCCCCCAACGACATACAGCAAAGGATCAAATCCAACTCAAACCACAAGGCTACGCCGGCAACGACGGCGATCACACCCAAAATAAACGCCACGGCCAAATCCTTTTCCCGAATCCGTACAATAGTCTTAGAAACAATCACCCCCGCCACAACACCCACCAGCAGACATTGAGCGATCTCCCACAAAGGGCCCGCCACAGAAGACAAAAAAGAAAAGGACGCCTTGGTGATCAATGCCTTGGAAAAGACAACGGCAAAACCATAAATCAACAACGCCAAACCGTCATCCAAGGCCACAATCGAACTCAGCGTTGTGGTTAAAGGCCCCTTAGAACGATACTCCCATAAGACATTGATCGTTGATGCCGGGTCAGTGGCTGACGCAATGGCTCCAAAGATCAGGCCCAAATACAATTTATGCGTGATCAAGGTAATCGCGACAGCAACGAAGAGAAAGGCAAACAATCCCTCCCCTAACAGGATGGCATAAATGCTACGCCCATACCGCTTGAACACATCGGCCTTCAGTTCACCGCCGATGATGAATCCGATAATCCCCAGCGTGAAGCTCACCACCTGCATCAAAGAATCAACGATCGGCCCTTCAAAAATATGCAACGATGATTTCCCGACAATAAGCCCCAACAAGATATAACCGACCACCTGAGGGATGTGAAGTTTTTGAAACACTTTCCCGCTGATGGTCCCCAAAAAAACCACCAGCCCGACTAAAAATAATGCGTTCATACACAGTCCTTTAAAAACCTTAGACCTGCTTGCCCTAAGCCAAGCGTTTTCCAGCTATCGTCATCTGCCCAAAACGGCGTTATTGATTTTTTTGCGAGATTTTTGCCCAGGCGTCTTTCAGTGAAACCGTCCGGTTAAAAACAAGCTTTCCGTCTTTCGAAAGCTTGCAGTCCAAACAAAAATATCCTTTGCGTTCAAACTGATAAGGGGTCTCACCTACGGCATTGTTCAGGAAAGGCTCTAAGCGGCATCCGTTTAATATCACCATTGAATCTGGATTCAAATGGAATTTAAAATCCTGTCCCTCGTCAACAGCATTGGGGTTTTCAACACTGAACAGCCGGTCATACAACCGAACCTCGGCTTGAATCGATTCAGAGGCCGACACCCAATGGATCGTTCCTTTGACCTTTCGCCCGTCAGGGGCATTGCCTCCCCTGGTCTCTGGGTCATATGTGCATCGCAGCTCAACAACCCGGCCATTACTGTCTTTAACGACCTCTTCACAACGAATAAAATACCCATACCGTAACCGGACCTCACGGCCCGGACCTAACCGGTAAAAGTTCTTCGGAGGCTCCTCCATGAAATCCTCCTGCTCGATGTAGAGCTCGCGCGAAAACGGAATCCTCCTTGTCCCGGCGCTCTCATCTTCAGGATTGTTCACAGCCTCCAGTTGTTCGGTTTGTCCTTCAGGATAATTCGTAATAACCACTTTCAAGGGCTTCAAAACTGCCATCACCCGCTGCGCGCGCCGGTTTAAATCTTCTCTCAAACAATATTCCAGCAGAGACACGTCGATCACGCCGTCCACCCGAGCCACGCCGATCCGTTTGCAAAATTCCTGGATCGCTTCCGGCGTGTATCCCCGGCGGCGGATTCCGCTTAACGTCGGCATGCGCGGGTCATCCCACCCGTCTACCGCTTTGGCGTTGACCAGTTCCAATAATTTTCGTTTGCTTAAAACCGTATATGTCAGATTCAAACGCGCAAATTCATATTGATGAGACGGAAAGATCCCGAGTTCCCGGATAAACCAGTCATAGAGCGGTTTGTGATTTTCAAATTCCAGTGTGCAGATCGAATGCGTGATCCCTTCGATCGAATCCGATTGTCCGTGAGCGAAATCATACATCGGATAAATGCACCATTTGTCCCCCGTACGCGGATGGGACGCATGCAAAATGCGATACATCACCGGATCGCGCATGTTGATGTTGGGAGCGGCCATATCCATTTTCGCGCGCAAAACTTTTTCGCCTTCTTGAAATTTGCCCGCTTTCATTCCTTCAAAAAGCTCCAGATTGTCCTCAACGGAACGGTCACGGTAGGGGCTCGGCTTGCCGGCTTCCGTCAATGTTCCCCGGTATTCACGGATCTGCTCCATAGAAAGGTCATCCACGTAGGCCTTTCCTTTTTTGATCAGCTGAACAGCAAACGCATGAAGCTGATCGAAATAGTCCGAGGCATAATATTCATGCTGGCCCCAATCAAACCCCAACCAGCGCACATCGGTTTTGATCGAATCAATATATTCCTGCTCTTCTTTGATCGGATTAGTATCGTCGAAACGAAGATGGCAGCGGCCATCGAATTCCTGGGCAACGCCGAAATTCAAGCAGATCGATTTGGCATGGCCGATATGCAGATATCCGTTAGGTTCCGGCGGAAAGCGCGTTACGACTTTTCCACCGTGCGTCCCGTTTTTAACATCCTCCGCAACGATCTGACGGATAAAATCTAAAGATTTTTCATTGATAGGTTCGGTCATTAAAACTCAACTGTTTGTTAGAGTCATTTTTCGCCGCCTGGGCTCCCTGCTTCGCAGGGCCGGCGAACCCGTGTGCGCCCACAGGTTCTTTTTTAAACGAGGGTCAAATAATTTCGCGTCCCTCTTCCGGGGGGCGCGAAATGAAGTACTGCCCCGCATGGGATCGAACCATGATACCGAGATCCAGATTCTCGTGTCCTACCATTGAACGACAGGGCAAAAAATACTCAGAATTGAAAGATCAATAATAACAAACCCAACTTCGTTTTACCATAAATTTTCCTGGACCCAGGCATCGGCCTTCTCAACCACATCAACTGTCTTTTCCAGCGGCGTTTTCTGGCCTGAGCCCGACGCGCATCCCGCCGTTACAAAACACAATAAAAAAACCGCGAAAACAAATCGTTTCATGCCCGCCCCCTTGTTATGCTCCTACCAGCTGAAGTCTCTTCAATGTTTTTTCTTTTCCTAAAACCGCCATGGTTTCAAAAAGGCCCGGCCCCACATCGCTTCCGGTCAACGCGACCCTGACCGGATGAACCGCCTCTGACATTTTCAAATTCTGTTCCTCAACACAACGGCGAAAAGCCTGTTCTACCAATTCCTTTGAAAACGGATCCACTCTTTTTAAATTCTCCGCAAAATCCGGAAAACAAGCCGTCTGCTCAACGGTGAGCTGTTTTTCCTTCATCGCATCAGACACGGAAAAATCCTCCTGAAATAAATAGGCCGTGCGGACCAAAAACTCTTCAATGTCAGCCATCCGGCTTTTATATAATTCTACAATATTTAAAATCCAGTTTCTATCATAATCCTCCGCGATCCAGCCCCGTTCCTTTAAAAACGGAACGACAAATTCAACGAGTTGTTCCAGCGGCATGGTCTTGAGATACTCCGCGTTCAGCCATTTCAATTTGTCCATCGAAAACGCGGCCGCCGCCTTATTGACTTTTTTAATCGAAAACTTTTTCACAGCCGACGGCAAAGAGATCACTTCCTGATTGTCCCCGGGTGACCAGCCTAAAAGCATCAGATAGTTGACCAAGGCGTCCGGCAAAAATCCCTGCCTGCGGTAATCACTCACCGCGGTCGCGCCGCTGCGCTTGGACATCCGTCCGCCCTCTTCATCCATGATCAAAGGAAGGTGCGCAAATTTCGGCGGCTTCAGATCAAGGGCCTGATAGATCGCAAGCTGCTTAGGGGTATTAGAAATGTGATCTTCACCGCGGATCACATGCGAGATCTCCATCAGCGCATCATCAACAACACAGGCAAAACTATACGTTGGAGATCCATCCGATTTGATCAGAACCTGATCCTTGATCGTTTCCGAGTTAAATTCAACCTCGCCGCGAATTAAATCAAAAAACTTAAGCTGCATTTGCGGGATTTTTAAGATCACCGCCGGGCCATCCGTATACGCCTTGCCCTCATCTAAAAGCTTCTGTGCATACTGCCGATACAGATCAAAACGGTCGCTTTGCTGATACAATTCGTCCCAGGCAAATCCCAGCCACTCCATGCTGTCCACAATCTCATCGAGATATTCGCGCTTAGACCGTTCTTGATCGGTATCTTCGATCCGCAAAACAAAACACCCTCCCTGCGAACGTGCGTACATCCAGTTGAACAATGCTGTACGCGCCCCGCCAATATGCAAAAATCCGGTTGGACTTGGGGCAAATCGTGTCTTGATAGTCATTTCGTTACGCCCGATTTTGTGGGTATTTTTCTAATCGCTTAACAATCGCTTGAATACGGCTGCGATCGAATTCGCCGATATTAAGAAATTCAATCCCGATATCATATGTGAACGGGCTGCTTGCGTCTTTTCCCTTGCGCTCAACCACCCACATCACTTTTCCGCGGCACTTCACATGATCCTTTAAGTCCAAAAGATCAATTTCAAGCCCGACTTCGGCGGTTCTTTCCAGTCGCTGATTTAAAATCAAGCAGACCCCGCCGATTCCCAGGTTCTCTGTATGTGTTAAACAAACCTCTTCATCCTCGGCCCCAATCCATATCGTCACCATACACGGATATTTGGCTCTTGGAAATTTTCTCCGGTTCAGTCCTTCCCAGGCAGACATACAAGCCTCCTTTGTATACGGATGATCTTCTGCGCAGCTCCGCTTTGTTCATCCAGCGAAACAATCACGCCGTGCAAAACGGAATCATCTTTAGCGACTTCAAACCGGGCTGGCAGCCCAGTTAAGAACCGTTTAATAATTTTTTCTTTCTTCTGGCCGATCACCGAATCATACGGGCCGGTCATGCCCAAATCTGTAATATACGCCGTCCCTTTGGGAAGAATTCTTTCATCCGCCGTCTGAATATGCGTATGCGTCCCGACAACAGCCGACACCTTTCCATCGAGAAACCATCCCATGGCGATCTTTTCGCTGGTTGCCTCGGCATGAAAATCAACAAAAATGATCGAGGTCTCCTTCTTCAACTTCTCAATGTGCCGTTCCGCGGTGCGGAAAGGGCACTCTGTGTAATACTTTACAAAAACCCTCCCCAAAAGACTGACCACCCCAATGCGCACGCCCTTCTGTGTCGTGATCACCACCGAGCCTGCCCCGGGAACCTCATCGGGGAAATTGGCCGGGCGCAAAACGCGGGGTTCCTCTTTCAAATACTCAAGCAACTCTTCCCGGTCCCACACATGATCCCCGAGGGTGATCGCGTCACAGCCGATGCGGAAAAGTTGTTTGGCCATTCTCTCCGTAAGGCCGGATCCTCCGGCAGCATTTTCAGCATTGACGATGACCGCGTCCAGCGCAAATTCCTCCTTCAGCTTTGGAAGTTCTTCTTCCAAAACCTGCCGCCCGGCCTTGCCGACCACATCTCCGATGCAAAGGATATTCATCATTTAAAAACCTCTTAGAAGACACTAAAAACCCAAGACACTACGACACCCAGACGCCACGACACTCGCCACTAAGACACGCAAGATAAAAACCAAGACACTATGTCACCAAGACACTAAAAAAACACAAAGATGCTAAAGCACTAAAAAACTCAACAAAAAAAACAACCTTTAAAAATCAACCCGCCTATAAACTAAAGTCTCGCATCCATCATGTTTGCGCTTTTTCATGTTTTATTTTTATATCTTTTTCCTTTTCTAGTGTCTTGGTGACATAGTGTCTCAGTGCCCTATTTTATTTCGCGTATTCAATCGCTCGCGTTTCACGCACCACAATGACTTTGATCTGCCCCGGATATTCCAGCTCCTGCTCAACGCGCTTACGAATATCACGCGCCATCACGATCGCTTCATCGTCATTCACCTTCCCCGGTTCCACTAAAACACGGACCTCGCGTCCGGCTTGAAGCGCGTAGGACTTCTCGACGCCTTTAAACGCATTGGCGATTTTTTCCAGGCTTTCCAATCTCTTCACATAAATATCCAGCGTTTCCGCACGGGCGCCCGGACGGGATGCGCTGACCGCATCGGCCGCACAAAGTAAAACACCGTAAAGCGAATTGCATTCGACCTCTTCATGATGCGAGGCAATGGCGTTGACCACCACTTCATTTTCTCCATGCTTCTTCGCAAGGTTCGCACCGACAACAGCATGCGTTCCTTCCTCAATTTCCTGAGACACGACTTTCCCGATATCATGCAAAAGCCCGACGCGAAGCGCAATTTTAGGATCAAAACCAAGCTGGGTGGCCATTAAAGACATGATACGGGCAACCTCTTTGGTATGAATCAGTGCATTCTGACCAAAACTGGTGCGGTATTTTAATTTTCCGACCAGCCGAAGAAGCTCAGGATGCATACGGTGAATCCCCATCTCAAAAGCGGCCTTATCGCCCTCTTCTTTAATAATTTTTTCAATTTCCAGCTTGGCCTTTTCCACAACCTCTTCAATGCGTCCGGGATGAATCCGCCCGTCAGCTATGAGCTTTTCCAGCGCAATGCGGGCAATTTCACGACGAACCATATCAAACCCTGAGATCGTAACCGCCTCCGGCGTGTCATCAATAATAATATCCACTCCCGTTGCCATCTCAAGGGCCCGGATATTGCGCCCTTCACGGCCGATAATGCGGCCTTTCATTTCATCGTTAGGGAGAGGCACCACGCTCAAGGTCGTTTCGGCGGTATGATCCGAAGCGCAGCGCTGAATAGCGGTTGTAAGAATCTGACGCGCTGTTTTTTCGCTGTTCTCCTTGATGTCCTCTTCCATCTGACGCAAGCGGGTCGCCTTTTCATGAACGATTTCTTCATCCATGCGCTTTAAAAGCAGCTCCTTGGCCTGTTCGGATGTCATCGAAGAGATCTCCTGCAAACGTTTTTTCTCTTCTTCAATCAAATTATTCAAATCTTGATCGCGCAGCTTGTTCCGTTCTTCATCCTTGCGCAAGGCGCCGACTCTCGAATCAATGTCCTTTTCCTTCTTTTCCAGAAGATCAACACGCTTCTCAATGTTTTCTTCTTTCTGATGCAGGCGTTTTTCCAACACAACCAGCTCTTCCCGCCGGGTTTTTGTTTCCTTTTCAAAATCCTGACGCAGCTTGATCAGCAGGTCTTTTCCTGCTAATTCTGCTTCTTTCTTATGCGCTTCCGCTTCACGTTCCGAAAATTCCGTAAGCTTACGGGCTTTGTCTTCGGCCTTGCGAATCCTTTTGTTGGCGAAATAGGTCCGCCATAAAATCCCTAAGCAAATTCCTAATGCGAATGATGCAAATGCTGTAACTAAATGCGTGTTTTCTAAGTTCATATAAGACTCCCCTCTATGACAGAAACAAGGTTCACCCTTGTCTGAATAAAATAAACCGTTTATTTGTTTAGGCAGAAATGACCTGTTGAACAGGAACATCATGAAGGTCGGTGGGCAAGCGTTCCAGAATCTGAAAATCAAACGCGAGACCAACGCTAGGGACATCCGCAGACAAGTTTGCTAAAAACCGATCGTAGTATCCGACCCCCCGGCCAAGACGATTGTTGCTTCGATCAAAAGCAATGCCGGGCACAATAACAAGATCCACCAACTCAGGTTGAATGGATTGGGTTTTGTTCCGGTTTGGTTGTTGAATATTATAGGGGCCATATTCTAAGTCGTTGTCTAAGTCTTGGATACGTCTGAACTCCAATGTATGCGTACCCGACAAAACACACGGCAATACAACATCCTTGTCCAAATCTAGCGCTTTCTTCATCAGGCCGAATGTGTCGACCTCTCCTGCAAGCGATGCATAAAACACAATCACTTTTGCCTTTTGAAACTCTTGCAGTTTGACAACTCGCTCTGCAATAGCGCGGCTTTTTAAAAGCCGTTGTTCCTCCTTTTGCTGTTTCAACAACTCAAGAATTCTTTGTCTTATTTCTTTTTTTAAAGTCAACACTCAAGACACCCAAAAGGTACACGTAATCATATTTAATATGATTATAAGTATTAATTTGATTATTATAGTATCATTTTTGACTTGGGTTCTCAACAGAATTTTTCGAAATATACATCAAAGGCTTTTATAAAAAAACCATCAAAAATCACATTTTTTTGTCATTTTTAGTGTTTTTTAGCCCATTTAGCCGTTCCTTTATTTCAGCCTCATAACCCTGCTCAGTCGGATCGTAATAATGCACGTCTTTCGGCATATAAACTTGATCAATAAAATGGTCTTGGTAGTCATGGACATATTTATATCCCTGACCATGACCAAGCTTTTTGGCTCCCGGATAGCTGGCGTCTTTTAAATGAACCGGAACTTCTTGAACCCTTTTGGCCTTTACATCTTCTAAGGCCTTTTCAATGCCAATATAAGATGCGTTGGATTTTGGGGCGCAGGCCACATAAACAACGGCCTGTGCCAACGGAATGCGCGCCTCCGGCATGCCCAGCGTTTCGACCGCTTGAAAAACCGCGATTGCCAAAACCAGCGCCTGCGGGTCAGCGTTGCCGACATCTTCAGAAGCACAAATGCAGATCCGGCGGGCAATAAATCTGGGGTCTTCTCCGGCATAAATCATCTTGGCAAGCCAATACAGGGCCGCGTCCGGATCAGAGCCTCTCATGGATTTAATGAAAGCTGAAATCGTATCATAATGCGCATCGCCGTCTTTATCATAACGGACTTGCTTTGTCTGAATCGATGCTTGAGCCTCTTCAATAGAAAAATGCCGTTCCCCGGTTTTACTTGGAGGGGTTGTTAAACATCCGATTTCCAAAGCATTTAATGCCCGACGGGCATCGCCGTCTGCGACTTCGGCGAGAAATTCTAAGGCCTCCGCATCGGCCTGAATGCTGATCTGGCCCAGCCCGCGTTGTTGATCCGAAAGAGCCCTCTTGAGCAATGCCAGAATATCCTGTGGAGAAAGAGGTTCCAACTCAAAGACCAAGGACCGTGACAACAAGGGGCTGACTAAAGAAAAAAATGGGTTCATGGTGGTGGCACCGATCAAAACAATATTTCCGTTTTCAACGTCCGGCATCAGAACATCCTGCTGGGCTTTATTGAAACGGTGAATTTCATCAATGAACACAATGGTCCGGTGTCCGGAATTGGCCCTGCGATTCTGGGCCGCGGCAATGATCTTGCGCAGCTCTTCGACGTTGGACGCTACGGCGTTGACCCGTTCAAACACCGCGTCCGTTCGCCGGCTGATACAATAAGCAAGGGTCGTTTTTCCTGTGCCGGGAGGTCCGTATAAAATCAGAGAGCTGATCCGGTCCGACTCAATGGCCCTGGTCAGCAGCTTTCCTTCGCCGAGAATATGGTTTTGGCCCACATATTCGTCCAGCGTTTGAGGGCGCATGCGCACGCTCAGCGGCCGTGTTTGAAAGATCCGGGCTTCTCGCTCTTCTTCAAACAGATCCGCTGAAGCTGTTTCTGTGCTGGTTTTTGTTTTTTTTGTGTTCATATTGGATTCACACGGACACGCCCGCGGCCTTTCCTTTTCGAGGCAACCCCGTTGATTCCTTCGGCGTTCTGCCGAGGTCGTGGTCACCGCCCTGAGTAAAACACCGCATCGAAGGAATCAGGATGATTCACCGCGGAAATCCGGGATGAATCAAGGCGTCAAATCATAAAAAATCCCCGCAAATGCCGTCGGACTACTGACATAGGCGAACCGGGTTCACCAAGTGGGTGCCTCCCTAGCTGCCCCAAGGGACAGTCAGAAGTAAAGCTCCCATAGTCATTGCATTGGTTCGTTTATAATAGTCCTAACGAGCACCGCAGGGAATTGTATTATATCACAACCGCAGAAAAGCGCCACCACTGGGCGCCAGGAGGAATTTCTTTAACGAATGATGGCCTTTAAATTTTGAATCAGGGCAGCCAACAGCTGCTGATGAGCGCCTTCAACCTCGGTTTCCGTCAGCGTCCGCTCTTGAGCCTGATACACAACAGAAAAAACCACGCCTCGGCATCCGGCCGGTATCTTTTCTCCAACATATTCTTCCTTAAAAAGAATGTCCTTGAGGATCTTCATGTCTAGGAAAGCGATCACCTCTTTAACGCTCTGAAAGGAAATCTTTTGTTCAATCGCCAAGCTCACGTCTCTGGTCACCGCCGGAAACTGGTCAAGCGGAACATAGACTGCCGGCTTTGGCTTGAGCGCGTAGAGCGCCTCTAGATCCAATTCCGCGAAAAAAACCTCCTCAGCCTTCACGTCCCAGACCTTAAGGATGTCTGCCTTCAGGCGCCCGGCTGAACCGATATTCTTTTTGCCGAGCCAAACCGCAGCCGCCTGTCCTTCTTCAAACCTGGCGTCTTTCAGTTCCACAAAGGCCGGCGGCTCCAGCTTCAGCGCAGCACAGGCCTGCTCCACCGCCCCTTTCAGGTCAAAAAAATCACAGGTTGCCTTTTGCTCGTCTCTCCAACCGTGCCTGGCGAGTCCGGTGAGGGCCAGAGCCAAGCGCTCTTTCTCTCCTCCGGGCAGGTAGGCCTTTCCGGCCTCAAAAATCTGCAGGTCTTTTTGCCCGTGATTCATATTCTTCACGATGGCCGTCAAAAAGCTCGGCAAAAGACTGGCCCGCATCATTTCCTGCTCCTGCGACAGAGGATTTAGAATGGACATTGCCCGTAAATCCGTGCAGCCGCTTTTTCCATTCGCGTCCCGACTCACCATGCTGTACGTTAAAATTTCCTGCAGGCCCTGCTTTAACAGCGCCTCACAAACCACCGCCCGTTTTTTCCGACGCTCATTGGAACACATCGAAGTAATGGTGACCAGCGGCAAAGAAGACGGCAGTTTGTCGTATCCCACAACCCGCGCGATCTCTTCATAACAATCCTCGACCAAACGAATATCCGCGCGAAAGCCCGGAGGCGTGACCCGCAGCGCGCTCTTAGAAGACGCCGCCACCTGAAACCCCAAAGCTTTTAAAATTCTTTTCATTTCCGCGGCCGGAAGTTTGGCCCCTAAAAACCCGTTCACTTCCGAAACGTTCATGAGAATGGACGAGCTCTTTTTCACTGCGCCTGCTTTTTGCACATCTTTATAAGCTTTAACGCTCCCGCCGGCATGTTCCAAAATCAGATCCATGGCGCGCCGCGCCCCGGTTTGCACATTGTCATACGCCGCGCCCCGCTCAAAACGGTACGACGAGTCGCTGGAGACTCCCAGCTTTCGCGAAGTTCGACGGATCAGCACCGGATCAAACCAGGCGCTTTCCAGTAAAATTCTCGTGGTGGAAGAAGTGACTTCGCTGTTCGCCCCACCCATGATCCCAGCCAACGCTACCGGCCGCTCTTCATCGGCGATCACCAGAACCGACGGGTCCAGCTCGCGCTTTTGTCCGTCAAGAGTCACGATCGTTTCTCCCCGGCGCGCGTAGCGGACAATGATCTTGCCGCCTTTGAGCTTATCATAATCAAAGGCATGCAAAGGATGCCCCAATTCAAACAAACAATAATTTGTGATGTCCACGATATTGCTGATCGGCCGGTTCCCCAGCACCTGCAGCCGCGTTCTGATCAAAGCCGGAGATTGTCCGACAGAAACGCCCTCAATGAGAGCGCCGATATATCGCTTACACACGTCGGCCGCTTCAATAGCAACATCGCTTTTCTTGTCCGGTAAAGTTCTTCGCGCGAATTTCGGTGAACTTAACGGTTTTTTTAACACAGCAGCGATCTCCCGCGCAATGCCGACCATGCTTAGGCAATCCGGCCGGTTGGGCGTGATCTCAAATTCAATGACCGTGTCTTTTCCGACAGTTTCAATTTTTTCCGCTTCGAGCCCGGCCATGGTCAGTTTATGGACAAGGTCCGACACTGGAATGTTGAACGAAACATAATCTTTGATCCAATCTAAACTGATCTTCATCTCAAAAATCCTTAAATTCAATTAACAACTAACAGCTAAAAATGAACAATTGAGGAACTGCTTCGCAGCTAAAGCGCGCCAGAGCGCGCACAATAATTTTTAATTGTTATCTGTTCACTGTTAATTGCTTTTCAAAACTGTTTTAAAAACCGCATGTCGTTTTCAAAAAATAAACGAATATCATGAATGCCGTACTTCAGCATTGTTAGCCGCTCAACCCCCAGGCCAAACGCCAGCCCGGTATATTTGCCTTTCGGATACCCGGCAGCCTCAAACACCTTTGGATGAACCATCCCGCAGCCCATCACTTCGATCCATCCGGTCCGTTTGCAAGCCGAGCATCCCTTGCCCTTGCAGAGATAGCAAGAAATGTCCACCTCTGCCGACGGCTCGGTAAACGGAAAAAAATGCGGACGGAACCGCATATGAATATCCCTGCCGAACAGCCGTTTCAAAAACGCTTCAATCAGCCCTTTCAGATCGGAAAAACGCACCGTCTGATCCACCAGCAATCCCTCAATCTGATGAAACATGAACGAATGACTGGCATCCACGGCATCCGGACGATACACCCGCCCCGGAACCACCACCGCCAACGGCGGCGTATGCGTCTTCATAACCCGGATTTGAACAGGGGATGTCTGGCTGCGCAAGAGCTGATAAACGCCTTGCTCCTCAGGATCTCTTTCATCCACATAAAATGTATCAAACCCGTCGCGTGACGGATGATCTTTAGGAATGTTCAACGCGTCAAAATTATGAAACTCGGTTTCCACCTCCGGACCTTCTTCGATCACAAACCCGAATCCTTCGAAGATCTCGCAGATCTGATCCATGGTCTGGTTTAACACGTGCCTGACACCGACGGGCTGCGCAATCCCCGGAAGGGTCACGTCTATGACCTTGCGTCTCTGCTGTCTGCCAAAATCTTCAATGACGTTCTTGCGCAGATCAAACATCTGAGACAGATCATTTTTTAAAATATTAGCGTTCTTCCCGAGCAAGGGCTTCTCTTCGGCAGACGCCTGCGCCAAAGACGCATAAATCTCTTGCACCAGGCCTTTCTTGCCCAAATATTTAATACGAAACTCTTCTAGGACGCGCACGTCGTTGAGCGCTTCGAGTTCCTGCCGTGCATCCTGTCGGATCTGTTCAAAATTCCAAGACATCGCCTGTCCTTATCGTAAAATAAAAATGCTGCTGCATTATAACATTAAACCAACTGTGATGCCAGCTCCGACCCGCTGATTATTTCCTCCAGGTGGCCGGAATGAATAAAATCAAAATCGCATACAGCTCCAGGCGCCCGGCCAGCATCAAAAAAATCAAAACCCATTTGCTCGGAATAGATAACCAGGCAAAATTCTGCATGGGCCCAACGTGCGCCAACCCCGGTCCAACGCTGCTGATCGCCGAAACCACCGCAGAGACAGCCGTAAGCATATCGGTCGAATCAAACATCAGCAGAAAAAAAGTTCCCGAAAAGATCAAAAACATATATAAACTGAAATACGTTAAAACGCTTAAGACCATTTTTTCTGAGACGGCTGTTCCGTTATAGCGGATCGGAACAACCGCATTTGGGAAGATCGATTTTGTTATGGAATGAATCCCGACCTTCGAGGTCAAAAGCAGCCTCACGATTTTAAACCCCCCGCTAGTAGACCCGGCACACGCTCCGACAAACATAAAAAACAGCAGCAATCCCCTTAAAAGATCCGGCCAAAGATCAAAATCCTTTGTGGCAAAACCCGTCGCTGTCAAGATCGAAACAACCTGAAAAGAAGCATCCCTGAAAGGCGCGCTGCTGAGCTGGGACTTCCATAGCACCAGCGCAAATACGACGGAAAAAAAGGCAACCCCGCTGCCAAAAGCACGGAACTCTTCATCCTTCAATAACGAAAGCGGGTTCCCTAAAAAAAGACGGTAATACAGCAAAAAATTGACGCCCCCTAAAAACATAAAAACCGTGATCACCCATTGAACATAGGGCCCATAAGCTCCGATACTGGCGTTTTTTGTCGAAAACCCGCCGGTGGCAATAGCGCCGAAGGTGTGGCAAAGGGCATCAAAAACCGGCATTCCACCAAAAAATAAAAACAAAAAGCACGCCAGGGAAAGAAAACAAAAAACGACCCAAAGAATCTTCGCGTTTTCCTTAAGGCGCGGAACCACCCGATCTTTGGACACCCCCGAGGTCTCAGCTTTATAAAGCTGATAGGCGCTTCCGCCGAACGCCGGCAAAAGGGCTACGTATAAAACCACAACCCCGACCCCTCCCAGCCAATGCGTCAGGCTTCTCCAAAATAAAATCCCACGAGGAAGGATCTCAACATCGGTAAAAATCGAGGCCCCTGTGGTCGTAAACCCACTGACGATTTCAAACACAGCATCTGTAAAGCAAGGGACTACGTTGCTTAACCAAAGCGGCAACGCCCCCCATAGCGACAAACAGATCCAAATAAGGCCGACAGCGCCTAAAGCGTCTTTGGTATTCATGACCTGGAAATCGATTTTCTTCACAAAGAACAGACTTCGTCCGATTGCGACCAGTAAAAATCCGACTAAAATAACAACAACAAACGCATTGGTTTCGACACTAAACCGATTATCGTGCGCTGCCCACCCTAACGGCAAAAACAAAAAAAAGCTGACAATCAGAAAAATGCGAGAAACAATATAAAAAATAAGTTTTTTATGCATTCGCTGCGTCTCTTTCTAAAAGATGTGTTTCTTCGTAAAAAGCGCTTTCATTTTCTTGATCGCTGCCTCCCGGCAAAAAACAATCACCTTTTCTCCGGCCTGGATCTGCAGGTCGCCGTTCGCTAATACGACTTCCTCTCCTCGGCAGACTGCCCCGACCAACGAGTCCTTCGGAAAGGAAAGCTTCTTTAAGGGCGCCTGCGTGATCGGAGACCCTTCTTCAGAAATTAACTCAATGGCCTCCGCGTCGCATTCCGCAAACGAGCTCACCGCGCTGATCCCTGCTCCGCGGACAAACCGCAGGATCTGGTCAACCGCCAAAAACCGCGGATTAGTCACAACATCAATATTCATCAAACCAACGATCGACATAAAATCCGAAGCGGCGGTCGTAATGAGCGTTGTTCTGGCGCCCATTTTTTTCGCAAGAACCGCGCTGACCAGATTCAAATGATCCGCCTCGGTCACGGCAATGAAAGCATCCGCCGTTTCGATCCCACACTCCTTTAAAATATCGCTTTCACAGGCCGAGCCCTGGATCACGCGCACCTTTTCCAGTTTCGCCGCAGCATCCTCCGCCTTGTCCGGACGCTCATCCAAAACCCAAACATCCTCCATTTCCGGGGACAAAAGTGTTGCCAGCCTCTGACCGATCTGTCCGGCCCCATAAATCACAACTTTTTTGCATTTTCGGACATCTGAATCCACAAAGGTCAAAAACTCGCCGGCCGACTGCTTCGGCAGAAGAACATAGATGCGGTCCTCCGCCTGCAGAACGGCATCTCCTTTCGGAAAAAAAACCTCGCGGTTTCGCATCACAGCCACGATCAAAAACGGCCAGGGAAATTCCTCCTCCTGCAGAGAAGACAGTTTCATCCCGTCCAAAGGAGACCCGGCTAAAATATTAAAAACCCGGAACAGAATTCTACCACTTGCAAAATCCGCCACCTCACGGGCGCCCGGTGTTTTCAGGCTTTGCAAAATCGTTTTTGCCGCCAACTCTTCCGGATTAATGATCTCATCAATATCAAAATTTTTTCCGCGATATCGCTCCAGCGCCCTCGCCAGCGATGCGTTTCGCACGCGCGCGACCTTGTGCTTGGCGCCGTACGCTCCGGCCAAAGAACAGACAACCACATTGGTCTCATCCGAGGTTGTGACCGCAATCACCAGGTCCGCGTTATGAACCGGAACCTTGGTCAAAACCGATGGATCCGATCCGTTGCCGACGACAACTTTCACGTCCAATTTTTCTTCGACTTTAGCCGCAGCGGCTTTGTCTTCTTCAATCAAATAAACTTCGTGATCACGTGAAAGTTCTTTCGCAAGATTTGAGCCGATGACTCCGGCTCCAACAATAATAATTCTCATAGGACTCTCCCTTTATGCCGGAACTGTTAGAACGTAATGGTTCCTGCCAGCTGAGACACGCCGATAAAAAATGCGACAATCGCGCCGATCGAAATCCATAAAACGATCTTGGCTAACGCAGATTTTGTTTTCTTCGATCGTCCCTTCGCCAGTTTATGACGTATATATAAAAAGCCTAAAAAAACCGCCGCATAACACATCAAAACTGGAACGAATAAATCAGTTAAAATTTTTAGTGAGGCGCTATCCATATCCTTTTAAAAAAATACGGCCCTACTCAAAATGAATAGGGCCGCATATCTTTCCGATATCCGTACATATTATGCTGTTGCTGTTTGAGGAGCAGCACCCACGCCTTGGGATGATTTCGACAGTTCAAGTAAAGCGTTGAACCCCTGCTCATCTGTGGCTGCCACTTCGGCCAGCATTTTTCGGTTAATAGTGACGCCTGCCCGAGTTAAACCATTCATAAAACGGCTGTAAGTTATCCCGGCTGCGCGACATGCGGCATTAATACGGACAATCCAAAGTGCCTTATATTCACGTTTTTTCACCTTTCGGTCCCGATAGGCATACGCCATACCCTTAATAAGGGAACGGATCGCCTGACTAAACCTTTTGCTTCTATGCCCAAATTGCCCTCTAGCCTGTTTCATAGTGCGTTTTTTGCGCGCACGGCTGGCAACGGATGCTTTAATTCGTACCATATGGCAACAACCTCCTTATTCTCTTTTCTTCCACCTTGTCCAAATAACTGCTTTGACGTAAATTTCGTTTACGTTTTCGGGACATCTTTCCCAAAATATGTCCGCGATTGGCGCTGCGTTTCTTGATCTTGCCGGTTTTGGTGATCTTAAACCGCTTGGCAGCCGATCGATTTGTCTTTAATTTAGGCATTTCCCTTTTTCCTTTCTCCTACATTTACATTCTCTGCGCGCTGTTGAAATAACGAATTGCTGCAGAATTCTATACCGACTGTGCTAAACCTCGGTTTACTGTTTGTCTGCTTTCGGTGCTAAAACAACAGAAAGCATCCGACCTTCCATCATAGGATTTTTTTCCGGCACGCCTACTTCTGCCGTATCCTGAATGAAGCGCTTGATCAGCGCTTCTCCTTGATCCCTAAACGCCATTTCACGGCCACGGAAAAACAAGTTCACTTTGACCTTATCATGTTTGTTCAAAAAACTCAAAACCTGTTTCAGTTTGACCTGATAATCGTGGTCGTCAATGTGCGGCTTGATCCGAATCTGTTTCAGATGTGAAACTTTTTGATTCTTTTTAACTCGGCGCTCTTTCTTTTCCTGGTCATATTTATATTTACTGTAATCCATGATTCGGCAAACCGGGGGTTTTGCCGTTGGGGCTACTTCAACCAGGTCAAGCTCTTGTTCTAGGGCCAGCTCCAAGGCTCTCTTTAAAACCACAACGCCCAACTGCTCTGAATTCGGACCAATAACTCGAAGCTCTGGCGCTCTTATGCGCTCATTAACTCGGACGAACTTTTGAATGACAGCACCTCCTCTTTATGGTTCAATTCATTATATCTTGTGTTGTATCTCTTTTAAAATAAGCTGTGAAAAAATCGCAACGCTCCTGCTCCCTAAATCTTCATTGCCGCGCTTGCGCACTGAAATCATCTTTTCCGTTTGCTCTTTGTCTCCCACCACCAAAACATAAGGAACCTTTTTCATGGTGCTTTCGCGGATCCGCTTGCTTAAACTCTCATTTCGGCTATCCATTATAACGCGAACCTGCTGTTTTTGTAAATCCTCAATCACACTTTGCGCATACGCCTCATGCTCTGCCTTGATCGGAATCACAATGACCTGCGTCGGCGCCAGCCACGCGGGAAAATTCCCGGCATAATGCTCGATCAGAGTTCCGATAAACCGCTCCACGCTGCCCAGCACCGCGCGGTGGATCATAATCGGCCGTTTCGCCGTTCCGTCTTCATCCATATATGTCAAATCAAATCGCTCCGGCAAAGAAAAATCACATTGAATCGTGGCGCACTGCCAAGAACGTCCGATGGCATCTTTCAGCTTAATATCGATCTTCGGTCCATAGAACGCACCGTCGCCTGCATTGATCTTATACGCGATGGCCTTTTCCTTCAGCGAGCTTTCCAGCGCGTCCGTCGCATGAAGCCAATCCTCATCCCGGCCGATATATTTTTCCGGTTTGGTGCTGACTTCAATATCCATATTTTGAAACCCAAAATCCTTCATCATATCAAAGACGAAGTCTAAAACACCGATGATCTCGCTTTTTAGCTGATCGCCGCGGCAAAAAATATGCGCATCATCCTGTGTAAAGCCCCGCACCCTTAAAAGTCCATGCAGCACGCCGGCCTTTTCCTGCCGGTAAACCGTTCCCAATTCAAAAAACCGGATCGGAAATTCCCGGTACGAATGAAGCTTTGAATTATAAATGAGCATGTGCCCCGGGCAATTCATGGGCTTAACCGCATATTCCTCTTCATCCACATGAAAATAATACATGTTCTCGCGATAATATTCCGCATGCCCGCTTTGTTCCCAAAGCTTGCCCTTTAAAATGTTGGGCGTTTGCACAAATTGATAGCCGCTTTTCAAATGCTTTTCGCGGACATAATCTTCAATGATCTTACGCAGCATCGCTCCTTGAGGATGATAAAAAACCAACCCAGCCCCAGCCTGTTCATGATAAATCTGAAACAGCTCCATCTGAGCTCCGAGCTTTCGATGGTCGCGTCTCTCCGCCTCTTTCAGCATATTCAGATAGGCCTCCAGCTCTTCTTTGGCCTCAAAACACGTTCCGTAAATCCGCTGCAACATCTGCCTTTTTTCATCTCCGCGCCAATAGGCCCCGGCTACGGAAAGCAGTTTAAACGCCTTGATTTCACCGGCGCTCTGCACATGCGGTCCTTTGCACAAATCAACAAAATCGCCCTCACCGGTTGTAAAAATAGAAACCTGCTCATCCTCCAACCCTGCAATGAGTTCGATTTTATAAATTTCGTTGTGTTTTTCAAAGAACGTAAGCGCTTCTTGCCGAGGCATAAACGTCTGAACCAGCTTCGGATTGCGGTTAACAATCCGTTGCATCTCTTTCTCTATTTTTTTCAGATCCTGATCCGTGAACGGTTCAGCTTTATCAAAATCATAATAAAACCCGTTTTCAATCGCCGGACCAATCGCCACCTTCACGTCAGGCCAAAGAGATGTCACCGCCTGCGCCATAACATGCGCGCAACTATGCCTGAGTGTATCTAAATAATTTTTATATTCCATAAATTTCCCGAACTATTTCTAATAATTAAACTTCAAAACATCTACTGAATTCTGGTGGACCCGACAAGACTCGAACTTGTGACCTCTTCCATGTCAAGGAAGCGCTCTAACCAACTGAGCTACGGGTCCTAACATTTCACCAATTCAAAATTTTTCCCGCTCTCTCTGCCCAGCCTCTCTAACCTCCGCCTGAGGCGTATCAGCCTCTGGCTAAAACTGAGCTACGGGTCCCAAAAACACTTCTTTATTCCTATCAACCAACCTTCAATTTTATCATTATGGGCAAGGTGGGAGTCGAACCCACACGACCTTGCGGCCACAGGATTTTAAGTCCTGCGTGTATGCCATTCCACCACTTGCCCAATAAGCACTAAGTTTATGGGGCTTTAACGAACTTAAATTTATGCGCGAATTGGGCCCTGCAAAGCCAAACCAGCATATTATTTAGCGAAGAAAGGCCAAAAGGCAACTCATCTTTAAGATCCTGCTTTGCAGGATTAATTCAGTTATGAGTTTATGTTCGTTCACTTCCGCTCTCTCCATAAACTCAATCTTCATAAAGGCGCGGGCCGGAATCGAACCGGCGGTGAAGGTTTTGCAGACCTCTGCCTTACCACTTGGCTACCGCGCCAAAAATTTCAAGGAACAATTTTCTGAACCGTTTCGATAATCTCTTCGGTCTCTGCAATATGTCCTGTTCCGTGAACTCCGCAGGCCAAGTCCCCAGTTGCCGGTCCGACAAAATGCGCACCGTGCTTCTTCAGTTTTTGACAATTCTCCTGAACAATCGGATTGTTATACATATTTTCATTCATCGCCGGGGCAAACACAACCGGGGCAGTAGTGGCCATCACTAAACAGGTCGTCAAATCATCCGCAATGCCAGAGGCAATTTTTCCGATAATATTCGCTGTGGCCGGAGCGACCAAAACCAAATCCGCTTTGGCTAATTCAATGTGTCCCAAGGCTCCCTGCCATGCCTCTTTATCAAACATCGAACTCCATACTTTCTCGCCGGACAATGCTTCAAGGGTCGTTTGACCGATAAAATATTCCGCTTCCTTCGTCATCACAACCTTAACGCCATATCCCTTTTTTTTAAGCAACCGAACAATCTCTGCAGATCTGTAGGCTGCAATGCTTCCTGTCACGCACACAACAATTGTTCGTTTATTCTGAGTCATACTTTGACCTATGCCTGAGCTTCTTCGTCTTCTAGCTCCACCTTCACTACCGGAGGTTGTTTGACCGGCCTGAATTGCTCTTGAACTTCTGCACGAACAACCATCCCGGCACGAATTTCCTCTAAAGCAATGGTTGCGGTCTTTGCGTTCAACGGAACATCAATCAAGGGCTTGCGGCCGCTTGCTAATTCAGAAGCCCGAACAGATGCCAAGCGCACTAACTTATAAATACTCATGCCGGCTTTCGGCAGCAACTCTTCAATCGGAGGATGTCCCATCTCTTAATACTCCTTACTTTTTTATATTTTATTAAAAGCCTGCCCATTTTATTTTTTAAAGAAGTTAATATATATATCATACTGCCTTTTTTTTGTCAAAACCTTTTTGTTTTCAAGGCTTTGATCAAAAACTGCTCCACTTCACAACACGCTTGAGGCAACGAGGTGTTGACAACTATTAGATCATAGCGGTCCGCCTCCCTCAGCTCCTTTCGAACGCGATCCAGCCTCTTTCGCAAGTCCTTTTCCTTTTCCGTTGCCCTTTTTTTTAGCCGTAGCGTGAGTTCCTTCAGGGAAGGGGCTTTGACAAAAACCGAAATCGCTTCCGAGCATTTCGCCAAAACGGTTTTCGCTCCTTGAACATCAATACATAACAGCACGCTTTTTCCGGTCTTTAAGGCCGTCCTGACTTGCCAGCCTGGCGTCCCGTAATATTCGTCAAACACCTGTTCCGATTCTAGAAAATGGCCCGCTCGTCTTTTATAGGCAAACATCTTCTTTGAAACGAACCAGTAATCCACGCCGTTTTTTTCCCCTTGACGGGGACTCCTCGTGGTCATCGAAACCGAACGAATCACCTTTCCTTTCAATGCCTTAGATTTCAAAAGGCGCTCATGAATGCTCGTCTTTCCAGCTCCGGATGGACCGGATAAAATGATAATTCGTCCTTTTCTCATCATGCCCGCACAGCAAACATTATTCAATGTTCTGCGCTTGCTCCCGTAATTTTTCAATTTTGCTTTTCAAAGAAATCACGCAATTCGACACGATTTTATCCTGAAATTTCGAACCGATCGTATTCGTTTCTCGCTGCATTTCCTGTGCAACAAAATCCAGCTTTTTACCAACGCTCACCGTGGACTTTAAAAGATTTTTAAATTCTTCGATATAATGCTTCAGGCGGGAAATCTCTTCATTGACATCCACGCCCTTTTGAAAATTTGAAAACTCTTCATTGGAAAGCTCTTTTTTCTTCTGTTTCAAAACTGCCTTTTCTCTGATTCCTATCTCATTGATCCGCTTTAACATGCGCTTCAAAACGCTCCCCGTGTCCTTCGCTAAACTCAGCCCCTCCCGCCTGCGCATGCGGTCCATGCTCATAATTGCGCGGGTTAAACTTTTTTCAAAAACCGGCCAAATTTTTTCCGGATTCACCAAAACTTCTTGAGATTCCACAACCCCGGGAAGCTTGATCAAATCTGAAAGGGTTAAGTCGTTCTCCAAATGAAATTCCTTCTTCAGAGAACGCGCATAAGTCAAATACTGCGTCACCGCTTCGCGATTAAAAGACAATTTATGCTGCGGCTTATCCGTGATCTTCACTGAAATTGTGACACGGCCGCGATTGGCGTTTTTTTCAACCAGATTACGAATGCGGTCTTCGATCGAACCAAATCCGATCGGCAAATAAAACATGAGATCTAAATAGCGGTGGTTGACGCTCTTGATCTCGATCATTCCCCGAATTTTTCCCGCAACCATCTGGGCGCTACCAAACCCTGTCATGCCCTTGATCATAGTGTTTCCTCCATTGACATTAAAACTTTTTTATCCGCACTTTATGACCGAATTTTTTCTAAAATTCGGTCTAAATCCTCTAAGGAATAATATTCAATGATGATCTTTCCTCGTTTTTTCTGCGCGTCAATTTTAACCTTCGTTCCTAGCGCCTGTTGCAGCTCTTCTTCCAAACGGACAATCTCATAATCTTTATCCGCCGGTTTCTTTTTTTTCTTTTTCTGGTCGGGAAAAGAAGCTTTGCTAATCTGCTCCGCCTGACGTACGCTGATTCCGCCTTCTAAAAATTGCAAGAAAATCTCATATTGTTTTTCCTTGCCTTCAATGCTTAAAAGCGTCCGGGCATGCCCCATCGAGATCATTTTTTTTGCAACAGCGTCCTGAATCGCCTGAGGCAGCTTTAAAAGCCGCAGTATATTGCTTACCGTCGGGCGCTCCTTGCCCACGGCATCGGCGACCTGTTCTTGATTCAAATGAAAATCATCCATCAGCCGTTTGTAGGCCCTTCCCTCTTCAATGGGATTAAGGTCTTCGCGCTGAATATTTTCGATCAAGGCTAAAACCAGCGCCTCTTCGTCGCTGACATCCTTAATCAGAACAGGGATTTCTTCCAGCCCTAAGGCCTGTGCCGCTCTTAAGCGCCGTTCTCCGGCGATAACTTCATACCCGTCATTTTTCGGCCGCACTAAAATAGGCTGCAAAACTCCCTTTTCCCGAATCGAATTTTTCAGCTCTTCTAATTTTTCAGGCTCATATTCAATACGTGGCTGCAGGCTATTATGCACAACCTTTGTAACGGGAACGGCTTTAATTTCTCGAGAGGAAATCGAACTTTCCGCGCCTTCGACATGATCTGGTATCAGCGCTGATAGCCCTTTTCCCAAAACAGACCGCTTTTCCATAATACCGGCTCCTTTATCCCGAAATTATTCCACAGTTTCCATGGAGTCTTCTATGTGGTCTTCCATCGGATCGGATTCTTGTAAGTTCTTTGTTTCCAATATGTTACGGTCTATTCCGTTTCTATTAAGAAGTTCCTGGGCAAGCTCTAAATATTTTTTTGCCCCGATAGATGCCCCGTGATACAGCATAATGGGCTTCCCGAAACTCGGCGCTTCGCTCAGCTTAATATTGCGCGGTATGATCGAGCCATACACCTTATCCTTAAAAAAGCTTTTAATTTCATTAATCACTTCGTTTGTCAAATTTGTTCGATAATCTGCCATGGTGAGCAAAACGCCTTCAATAAAAAGCCCCGGATTTAAACCATCCTTAATAAGATTTAAGGTGTTCAAAAGCTGAGAAACCCCCTCTAAAGCATAAAACTCGCACTGTATTGGAACAATAATAGAGTTGCTGGCAACCAGAGAATTTAGTGTTAATAACCCCAAAGACGGCGGAGAGTCTATAAATATAAAATCATACTGCTCCGAAACGCCCTTAAGCGCCTTTTTCAAGCGCGTCTCACGCGAAAGAGCTCCGACAAGCTCGATTTCTGCGCCGGTAAGATCAATATTACATGGAATCAAATCTAGGTTTTTAAAAACATTCTTAATACAAGCTTCTTCAATCGGCGCCTTGTTCAGTAAAATATCATAGACAGATTTTTCTAAAACATTTTTATTAACACCAACCCCGCTTGTCGCGTTTCCCTGTGGGTCTGTATCAACCAGAAGTATGCGATATCCTGCCTGCGAAAGGGCATACGACAAATTTACTGCTGTTGTGGTTTTTCCTGTGCCTCCCTTCTGATTACAGACAGAAATAATTTTGGCCATAAAAACCCCCTTGAATATGTTTCTCTTAATGTTCCACGTGAAACAACAGATTGGACATTAATTTGTCCAATCTAAAATGTCCAAAGTGTCTGTAAAAAAGAAAAACGTTTCACGTGAAACGTCTATTCTAAAAACAAAAGCTCTTTTTAAAGTTTTACTTCTTTACGATAATAATCTTTGCAGGATTCGCCCCTTCCATCCCGAACAGGCCCTTTTGTTCTTCATTAACAACTTTAATATCTACGTCTTCTTTAGAAAACCCCGTTTCCTTGAGACCTTTTTGAATTGCCTCTTCCACGGTGTTTCCCTCAAAGAGCCATTTTTTTCGAAGGTTCTTTTCCACTGCAATCACGCATCCTTGTTCATGTGCTTAGCTACTAACATCTGTGAGACAATTGACATCATATAAAACATGGTGAAATACAGAGACAATCCACTAGCTAGTTTATAAAAGATAAACCCTAAAAACAAGGGAAAAATCGTTGTCATCATTTTCTGCTGAGCAAGCTGATTCGGGTCGGTCGTTGCCATGCTTCTCGTCGACATTTTCTGCTGAACAAACATCAAAACCATCATAACCAACGGTAAAATATTAAGCTCATTTCCAACAACCGGGAAATGCTTACTAAAAAGCATCAAGCGATCCGGCTCAGACAGGTCTTTAATCCACAAAAACCCCGCCCCCTTAAACCAAACCGATCGCCACAAAACCTGATAAAGCCCAATAAAAATCGGCATCTGTAAAAAAATAGGCAAACAACCTCCAAGAGGGTTAATCTTGTGCTCTGCATAAAGCTTCATGATTTCCTGATTAAGCTTCTGAGGATTCTCTTCGTGCTTTTCCCGAATAGTTTGAATTTTTGGCTGCAAAGACTGCATTTTTTTCATAGAAAGCAGGCTTTTGAATGTCAGCGGATACATCAAACCATAGATCAAAATGCTCACCAAGATAATACAAACGCCCCAATTGGGTATCCCCTTATGAAAAAATATAATGGCATCCTGTATGATTTTTGCAATAGCATCCAAAAATTCAAAACGAAAATACACCTGGATTTTCTCAAGATTTCCACTATATTTTGACAAATCCGACGCTTTTTGTGGCCCTACATAAATAAAACTATTACGCTCAACCGCCTCTCCCCTATTCAAGGCGACTTCCTTAGATATGGCAAAAAGCGAAAGCTGATTCTTATCAATAGGATTTACAACGAACCCTTCATTAGTATAATCTGGGCGGGAAATAAAGCAAAAATATCTGTTTCGATAGCCAAACCACTCGGCGCTTAAAAACTCTTGCTTTTTTTCCTTTTCCTTGAATTCGAAGGCCCCTGTTTTACGTAAAACGTTGCCATTACTATAGATAGAATATTCTAAAAGGTTTTTGTCTCGCCCAATGTCCTTCTTTTCTCCAGTTGTAGCATCAACCGTTTCCTTCAGCCACTCTCCGTCAAGGTAAACATGCTCAATTTCCGCATTAACAACTTTTGCCTCATTTGTTTCATTTAAAATTCTTGTTTTATCAAAAATAGTATATTCGTTTTCTGATAGTTCATAGCTTGTAGCAACGCTTACACCTTCAAAACGTCCAATCAGACTGATTTTTTGTCCATCCTTGCTTGCAATCGCATATGTTTTTGTTCTGTATTCCAGAACGGCTCCCGAATTAACAAAAAACTCTTCCCCAGCATACTCCTTAAATTCGACTTTTACAATTCGGGCGCCAAGATTGCTGATAAACACCCGAATCTTGTCATTCTCAATAGTCAAGACTTCTTCTGGAATATTTTTACTGCTCTCTGCCGCCTGAATGGGCGATTGAGGAGCCGGCTCTGCGGATCCGACTGAAAACGATGCAACTTCTTTGTTTTCAATGGTTTTTGTTTGTTGTAGGCTTACTGGTGAGTTTACTGCCGGGAAAATCCTCCCCCAAACAACGAAAAACAAAAAAGACAACCCCAACGCTAACGCAAATCGTTTTTCCATAATAGTTAATCCTCTACCGGATCGTATCCCCCTTTTAAAAAAGGATTGCACCGCACAACCCTCGTGGCGGCCTTCCATCCTCCCTTAAATAGTCCGAAGCGCTCTACGGCCTCCAAGGCATACGAAGAACATGTGGGATAAAACCGACAAGCTCGCGGTAAACACAAATGACTTATCTTCTGATAGGACTGAATAAAAAAACAGACGAGGCTTTTCAGAATGAACGTAAAGCTCGTCGATAAATTGTGTTTATTTAGAAAGCTTGGCACGGCCTTTAGCTCTCCGGCGGCTTAACACGTCCCTGCCGTCTTCCGTTGCCATGCGCGCTCGAAACCCGTGCGTCCGCTTGCCTTTAATCAATGTTGGTGTTTTAAGATGCTTTTTCATAATTTGTAAATTATAGCATAGTCTTTTTTACAGTCAAGATGTTTAATGCCGCAAAGAGTGAAAAACCCTTGATTTGTAACAAGTTAGCTAAGCTTTATTTTTCATTGTTTTCCTCAAAGAAGATTTACAGTTGCAATCACTAAAGAGTTTGCTATAATGATTTCACTTTTCCACAGCAAAAAGAAACCGAAAAAGAAATTCACAGCTGTGGAAAACCTGTGCACTAAAAATTTCAACCGGACCTAACGTTCCTTTTTCCATAGAGTTATAAATTACACATTTTGTGAATTACTTTATGAAAAGGGAACTCATCCACAACCATACGGACATACATGTCTGCAACTTGGCTAACAATTCAAGATGAAATAAAAAATGAAATCGGAACATCTTCCTATGAGTCCTGGTTCTCGTCTATCCACATACGAGAAGAAGAGAACGTTCTAGTCTTAGAAACCCCAGACGATTTTTTCAAAACCTGGCTCGAAGATCACTATCTTTCAACGATCCGCCAAATTTTAAGTTCGCATTCCGAAAGCCCGATGTCCGTCATCGTAACCGTGAACGCTTCGCTGTCCAAAGAAGCACCCAAAATACCCGCCGCAGAAAGCCCTTCACCGTACCAGCAAGAGGGAAGAGACAGCGAACCGCGTCCGTCTCTGAGTCTGGCGTCGCGTTTTTCTTTCGACAATTTTGTGATCGGCCCATCTAACCGCTTTGCTTTTGCGGCCTGTAAGGCCGTCGCCGAATCTCCGGCGAAATCATATAACCCGCTTTTCCTTTATAGTCAGGTCGGATTAGGAAAAACTCATCTGATGCAGTCTGTGGCTCATGAAATTAAAAAAAGGTTTCCTGAAAAAAAATGCGTTTATCTGTCTTCTGAATATTTCACCAATGAATTGATCGACTCCATCAAAAACAGATCCACGACGCAGTTCCGCCAAAAATACCGGAACATTGATGTTATTTTAATCGACGATATCCATTTCATAGCCGGGAAAGAAGCCACCCAGGAAGAATTTTTTCACACCTTTAACACTCTTCATAATAGCCACAAGCAAATCGTCATTTCCTCAGACCGGCCGCCAAAAGAGATTGCCAATCTGGAAGAGCGCCTAGTTTCCCGTTTCGCTTGGGGTTTAATTGCAGACATTCATCCGCCGGATTTTGAAACACGCGTTGCGATTCTAAGAAAAAAACTGGAACGAGAGCCGGTTAAAGTCCCGGAAGACGTGATTTTTTTTATTGCGGAACAAATCAAAACAAATATCCGTGAACTGGAGGGGGCTCTGATCCGTGTTGTCGCCTATTCTTTATTAGAGGAGCGCCCTGTGAGCCTGGAAACCGCCAAAACCGTTTTAAAAGACATGGTGCACGAAACATCCAAGATCGTTAGCGTAGATACTATTCAAAAAGAAGTGGCCCGGTTTTTTGATCTTCCCTTAAGCGAGCTTAAATCTAAAAAGAGAAACAAAAACATCATTCTTCCTAGACAAATTTCCATGTATTTATCAAGAAAAATGACTAATTTATCGCTTCCGGAAATCGGCGGGCTTTTTGGAGGAAAAGACCATACAACCATTCTTCATGCTTTCCGCAAGATCGAAAAGGCTCTTGATGAAAATGGCGATCTTAAAAAACAGATTGATCGGATAATCACATTTATTAAACAGTAACCACACGGGAAACACACCACTTGTAAACAAGCATATTTAATATAAGTTGTTTATTTTCAATGGTTTTTATTTTTGTATAGTTATACACAGGCCCTATTACGACTAATATGACATTACTAAATAACACGTTAAACCCCCTGTTCAAAACAAGAAAAGGTGATGTATGAAGGTGAAAATTGACAAAGATACATTAATTCAGGGAATTCAAATTGTACAAAATGTAGTCTCTTCCAAGGCCACGCTTCCAATTTTATCCAACATGTTGATAGAAACAAAACGGAACGTTCTTCGTTTAAATACAACAGATTTAGATATAGGCATCTCCTGTGAATTACCTGTGGAAACTATTGAAGAAGGTGCGATAACAATTCCAGCTAAAAGATTTAGCGATATAGCCAAAGAATTGCCTTCTGGGGAAATCGTGATAAATGCGAAGAAAAACCACCAGATTGATATAGAAGGGCAGAAATGCCGTTTTAAGCTGATTGGGTTGCCGAAAGAAGAATTTCCTAAATTTCCGGATTTTAAAAATAAAGAAGCTATCGTCATAAACCAAAAAGATCTGAAAGAAATGATCCGCATGACCTCTTTTGCGGTATCGCATGAAGAGTCCCGCTATGTTTTAAACGGAATTTTAATGGATATTAAAGAAAATAAGGTCTGTATGGTCGCCACAGACGGCAGGCGCTTGGCGAAAAACGAAAAGCAGCTGCAGGTTCCTTCAAAAGAGAACATTTCTGTTATTATTCCTATTAAGGCAATTCAGGAAATTCACAGAAATTTGTCCGAAGAAGGGACCGTGTCTATTGTTTGCGGAGTAAATCAGGTTTTGTTTGATATTGAGGGCGTTTTGATTGCGACTCGGATCATAGAAGGAGAGTTCCCAAACTACAACCAGGTCATCCCAGAACCGGCGCCGCAAAAAATAAAGGTTAACACGCAGAAATTGTTAAGCGCTATCCGAAGGGCGAATTTGCTGGCAACTCCGGATTTTCAGGCCATCAAATGCGAGGTTTTTTCAAACAAGCTGGTTGTTTCAAAATCCACTCCGAATGTTGGGGAGTCCCGGGAGGAAGTCGGGATCGAATACAGCGGAAAAGAGTTGGTGGTGGGCTTTAACCCACAATTTTTAATTGATGTCTTGAAAAACATCGAACAAGAGGATATAAATTTAGAGTTGATGGGCCCAGACAAGGCCGGGGTGATTCGGACAAACGATTATTTGTATTTAGCTCTTCCGATGCGGATTTAAAATTATGGACCAAATGAAATCCATTCTTGAACAAGTCATGGGAAGTCTTTCCCAAAAAACGACAAACAAAGAAGCGGATATTCAGTCTGTTTGGAAGAATGCAGCCGAAATAAAAATGGTGGAACACACAGAAGCGGCCGGCATACAGAAAGACATATTTTATGTGTTGGTCGATTGTTCGGCATGGTTGTATCAGTGCCGCATTCAATCAAAAAAGATGTTAAAAAAAATACAGCACCATTTTCCGAATGTTCAAAAGATTCATTTTAAGATAGGGAAGGTTCGATGAACGAAGAAAAGAAAAAAGCAGAAGCGAGAAGCAAAGAGTACGACTCCACAAAAATACAGGTGTTAGAAGGGATCGAGGCTGTCCGCATGAGGCCGGCGATGTATATCGGGGACACCTTCAACCGGGGTCTTCACCATCTGGTGTATGAAGTTGTTGATAATGCCATCGACGAGGCCTTGGCGGGGTTCTGCGATAAGGTGGAAGTTCATATCAATGAAGGCGAATCGGTTTCGGTCATTGATAATGGACGGGGAATTCCGGTGGATATGCACAAGACTGAAAAGAAACCGGCGGTGGAAGTTGTTATGACGATGCTGCATGCCGGCGGAAAATTTGATAATGATTCTTATAAGGTGTCGGGAGGCCTTCACGGTGTTGGCGTGAGCTGTGTGAACGCGCTGTCAGATTGGCTCGAGGTGGAGATCAAAAGAAACGGCCTGGTCTATCATCAAAGATATGAGCGCGGCGTGACGAAAACAAAAGTCAACGTCATCGGAAAAACAAAAACCACCGGGACCAAGGTTACCTTTAAGCCGGACCGTACGATTTTTAAGGAAGTGCATGTTTTTTCCTACGACTTGCTGGCAAAGCGGTTGAGAGAGCTGGCCTTTTTAAACAAGGGGCTTGAAATAAAAGTTTTTGATACCCGTCAGGGAAAAGAAAAGGAAGCGGTTTTTCATTTTATGGGAGGAATCGTTTCGTTTGTGGAATATTTAAATAAGAGCAAAAAGGTTTTGCACAGTAAGGTTGTGTATTTTTCTCGGCAAAAAGACGATGCGGAGGTCGAGGTTGCTCTTCAGTATTGCGATGCGTACGCAGAAAACGTCTATACGTTTGCAAACAATATTAATACATCAGAGGGGGGGACCCATTTAAGCGGTTTCCGTTCTGCTTTAACTCGCGCGGTGAATCAGTATGCGAAGAATAAGAAAAAAGACAAGGTTCAGATTACGGGGGACGATACGCGGGAAGGGCTAACGGCTATTATCAGCGTGAAGTTGGCTCATCCGCAATTTGAAGGGCAAACGAAAACCAAGCTGGGCAATTCGGAAATTGACGGTATTGTTGCTTCAGCAACGTTTGAGGCCTTGTCGACGTTTTTTGAAGAAAACCCGGCGGTCGCTAATAAAATTATTGAAAAAGTGCTTATTGCGTCCCGCGCCCGGGAGGCGGCACGCAAAGCCCGTGAGTTAACTCGGAGAAAAGGGGCGCTAGAAAGCGGAGGCCTGCCGGGAAAGCTGGCGGACTGTTCGAATCGGAATCCGGAGATGTGTGAAGTGTATTTGGTTGAGGGGGATTCTGCCGGCGGTTCCGCTAAGCAGGGGAGGGATCGGACATTTCAAGCGATTTTGCCTTTGAAGGGAAAAATTTTAAACGTTGAAAAAGCGCGGTTGAATAAAATTTTGGGCAATGAAGAGATCCGCACAATCATTACCGCGTTAGGCACCGGGGCCGGCGATGATTTTAATCCGGCAAAGCTGAGGTACCATAAGATCATTATCATGTGCGACGCCGACGTTGACGGGTCACATATACGGACGCTGTTGTTGACGCTGTTCTTTAGACAGATGAGAGCCCTCATTGAGATGGGGTATGTGTATATCGCGCAGCCTCCGTTGTATAAAGTCAAACGCGGCAAACGGGAGGAATATATTGAGACCGAAGAAGAAATGAACGAGCTCATTTTGGATTTAGGTGTTGAGGGGCTGAAGTTTTCAAAGATCAAGGCCAAACAGGCGTTTTCGGCCACCCAGTTTAAAGATATTATGGGCTCGTTAACTGAGGTCGGGCACTTGATCGAAATTTTGAAAAAAAGAGGGATTGATTTCGCGGCCTATATTCAGATGTATAACGAAAAGAAACAGGCGTTCCCGAAATATTGGATCAAGGTGAAAAACTCGTTTGAGTTTGCTTATGACGACGAAGAGCTTGCCAAACACACCAAGGACCAGGAAGACGCCCAATATATTGAAATTTTTGAATCGGAAGATTTTGAGGCGATTGAAAAGCAGTTTCAGGGGTTCGGTTTTTCGTTGCTGGATTATTTAACGCCGGAAATTAAGAAGGTTTATGAGAAAAGCAAAAAAGACGAAAACGAACCGGTATTAAAGGCTTCGTTTATGATCGAAGAGAGCGACAACCCTCATGAGTTCTATTCTTTGAAAGAGGTGTTGGAGTTCGTCAAAGGACAGGCCCACAAAGGGATCCATATTCAGCGCTACAAAGGTCTCGGCGAAATGAATCCGCAACAGCTGTGGGACACCACGATGGACCCGGACCGACGAACGCTTTTGCAGGTGACGCTCGAGGATATCGCAGAGGCGGATCAAACATTTTCGATTTTGATGGGTGACGAGGTTGAGCCGCGCCGGGAATTTATTCAGGCGCACGCCCATGATGTGAAAGAATTAGACGTCTAAAAGCGCTTTTAAAGAAAGGCTTATAAGTAGATGAACAGTTTAGCGATCAAAGAAAAAGTGGTGCCGGTTTTTGTGGAAGAAGAAATGAAGCGCTCGTATATGGCGTATTCCATGAGCGTTATCGTCGGGCGCGCTTTGCCGGATGTGAGAGACGGCCTCAAGCCGGTGCACCGCCGGATTTTATACGCGATGAACGACCTGAACCTGGATTTTAACAAGTCGTATAAAAAAAGCGCGCGTATTGTCGGTGAAGTTTTGGGTAAATACCATCCTCACGGGGACACGGCCGTTTATGACACGATGGTTCGCATGGTGCAGGATTTCTCTCTGCGGTATCCCCTGATTGACGGACAGGGAAACTTCGGTTCGATCGACGGGGATTCAGCCGCTGCGATGCGTTATACCGAGGCAAGGCTGGCCGCTGTTTCATCGCAGATGCTGTCTGACATTGAAAAAAACACCGTTGATTACGACCCGAACTTTGACTCGACATTAAAAGAGCCCCAGGTTTTGCCGGCGGTTCTCCCGAACCTGCTGGTGAACGGCTCAAGCGGAATTGCCGTCGGGATGGCGACGAACATGGCGCCGCACAACCTGCATGAGGTGTGCGACGGGATTGCCTATCTTCTGGACAATCCAGAGGCGGCCGTTAAAGATTTGATGAGGTTTGTTAAAGGGCCGGATTTTCCAACCGCTGGCATTATCTGCGGCCGCGACGGGATTAAATCGGCGTATTTAACCGGTCGGGGAAAAGTAACATTGAGGGCAAAGGCGGTTATTGAGCGGCAGAAGGGGAATAAAGACACCATTGTTATTACGGAAATTCCTTATCAGGTCAACAAAACAAACCTGATTACCAATATTGTCGATCTGGTTCAGAATAAAGCGGTCGATGGAATTACGGATATCAGGGATGAGTCGGATAAAGACGGCATACGGATTGTGATCGAATTAAGGCGTGACGTTGAGCCGCAAATCATTTTGAATTATCTGTATAAACATACGCAGCTTGAAACGACCTTCGGGATTATCAATTTGGCGCTGGTTCACAATACCCCCAAAGTTTTGAATTTGCGTCAGCTGATGGTTGAATATGTCGTTCACCGCCGAGAAGTAATTCGACGAAGGACGCACTTTGAGCTGGACCGGGCTTTGAAACGCGCCCATATTTTAGAGGGTTTAAAGATCGCCATCGATGCCATTGATGAGATTATTCTAACGATCCGTAAGGCAAAAACGACGCCGGAAGCGAAAGTGAGCTTGATGAAAAAATTCAAGCTTTCGGACATGCAGGCGCAGGCGATTTTGGAAATGCAGCTTCAGCGCTTAACGGCTCTTGAGCGCTCAAAGATCGATGAAGAATATAAGGCTCTGCAGGCAGATATTCATCACTATCGGGAGATCCTAGGTTCTGAAAAAATGGTTGATGATATGATTAAGGCCGATCTTATTGCCGTAAAGGAAAAATACGGAGATGAACGGCGAACAGAAATTGCCGCCACCGCCGAAGAAATCGAGATTGAGGATTTGATCGCCGAAGAAGATATGGCCATTACGATCAGCAATACCGGATATATCAAACGCATTGCTGTGAGTGCCTACCGTAAGCAAAAACGCGGAGGAAAAGGCGTAAATGCCATGAAGATGAAGGAAGAAGACTTTGTGAGAAATCTTTTTGTGGCTTCTTCCAAAGACTATCTTCTGATTTTCACGAGCCTGGGAAATGTTCACTGGCTAAAAGTTTATGAAATTCCGATCGCGTCACGGACGTCTCGTGGAAAGGCTATCGTCAACCTGCTGAGCCTGGGAAGAGAAGAGGGAATCACCTCTATTGTTTCCATCAAGGAATTCAGCGAGGACCAATATGTGGTGATGGCGACCTCTCAAGGGACGGTCAAAAAGACTCAGCTTTCGGCATTCAGCAATCCCCGCAAAGGCGGAATTATCGGCGTGACGCTCGAGAAGGGGGATTACCTGATCGGGACAGCCGTCAGCAACGGTAAAAACGAGATCCTGCTGGCTACCCGTGAAGGAAAGTCATTGCGTTTTTCAGAAAAAGACATTCGTGAAATGGGCCGTGCCGCTAAAGGTGTTCGAGGCATCCGTCTGGGGAAAGACGATCTGGTTGTTGGGATGCAGGTATTTCCTTCAGATATTGATAAGACCGGCAGCACTCTTTTGACGGTGGCAAGCCGGGGATTTGCTAAACGGTCGTCCTTCAACGATTACCGTATACAGACCCGCGGAGGAAAAGGAATTATTAATTTAAAAACGACAGAAAAGAACGGTGTCGTGGTCGGCATTTTGACGGTGATGGATGACTCAGAACTCATGGTGATCACTCAGGAGGGCATGGTGGTGCGCTGTCCGGTCAAGGACATCCGGAAATCCGGGCGAAGCACTCAAGGAGTGAGGCTGATCTCTCTGGCAGACAAAGACAAGGTGACGTCGGTCGCCAATGCGGTCAGCGGCTGACAAGGGCGGAGGGCAAAAAAAACTTGACCTCTTTGAAAGGGTGTATATAATAGCAAAATCTTCGAAAGAAGAGAAAAAATAAACGCGTTCGAATAACATTATTAAGACCCCATCGTCTAGCCTGGTCAGGACACAAGCTTTTCAAGCTTGCAGCGCGGGTTCAAATCCCGCTGGGGTCGTTAAAATTCAAAGGTCACCCGGAAGGGTGGCCTTTTGAATTTTATCATCGCGAAAAAACCACGGCCATGAGGCCGTGGATGAAGCGTTTCCGAGGTCTTGGAAGCGTATGATACAATGGCGGCATGAGATATTTAAAACAGGGACACACGGTATATTATGCCAGGTATCACATTGTGATCTGTACGAGGTATAGGCGAAAGATACTTCGCTGGGGTTCGGCGGAGTATGCCAAGAGATGCGTGTTGGGGGTCATGAAGAGATATCCGGAAATAATTATTGAAAAAGTTAATACAGATTTGGACCACATGCATCTATTGGCATCAATTCCGCCGAAGATGGCAGTGAGTTATGCGGTGAACTTGATAAAAAGCAATAGTGCGAGGCTGATGAGGAAGAGATATAAATTTTTGGACAAGATGTATGTAAAAAAAGCAGGAATATGGTCTGAAGGGTATTTTGTGTCAACGGTGGGGGCAGATGAGGAATCGGTAAAACGATACATCGATTATCAAGGTCGGGAAGACCGAGGACAAGCGCAGCTGGAATTTTAGCTGCGCTTGCAAAGTCAGAATTATAAAGAAACCGCGGCCGTGAGGCCGTGGAGTTTCAT
>JBBRHV010000004.1:0-84971 GCA_038222225.1 Candidatus Omnitrophota bacterium | reverse complement strand
GATTATTTAAAGCCTCTAAAGCGCTTCCCCGAACAATGGGTGAATTGTTAAGTAAATACGAGTATGATGGTGATAATTCACCCATTGTTCGGGGAAGCGCTTTAGAGGCTTTAAATAATCCGGATGATCCAGAAAAAACGAAGTGCATTATGGAGTTGATGAAGGCCGTTGATGAGTGGATTCTTCAGCCTCCGCGCGAGTTGGATAAGCCGTTTTTGATGGCCGTTGAGGACGTTTTTTCAATTTCCGGCCGAGGGACTGTTGCAACGGGTCGTATTGAGCGCGGAAGGGTTAAGGTTGGCGAGGAAGTTGATATCGTTGGCATGAAGGAAGGTATCTCGGTCACTGTTGTTACGGGTGTTGAGATGTTCCGTAAAGAGCTTGATGAAGGTCAGGCTGGTGACAACGTCGGGTTACTATTGCGCGGCGTAGACAAGGATTCGATCGAGCGCGGGCAGGTTTTATCTAAGAAGGGTTCGATCACTCCGCACAAAAAGTTCAAGGCTTCCATTTATGTCTTGACAAAAGAAGAAGGTGGACGTCATACTCCGTTTTTCAAAGGATACCGTCCTCAGTTTTATTTTAGAACAACGGATGTGACCGGCGCAGCGATTCTGCCGGATGGTGTTGAGATGTGTATGCCGGGTGATAATATTGATTTAACCGTCGAATTGATCACACCGGTTGCTATGGAGAAAGAATTGCGTTTTGCTATTCGCGAGGGTGGCCGCACCGTTGGTGCAGGCGTTGTCGCGGAGATCTTGGAGTAATAAGACAGCGCGCGCTTATTCAGAAAACGCAATTATATTATATGAGGTAACCTTTGACCCCGCTCTCAAGCCTGGGAACGGGGTCAAAACGAGAGAAGACATGCAAAAAATACGTTTAAAATTAAAAGCTTATGATCACAGACTGATCGATCAATCCGCTCAAGAAATTGTTGATACGGCAATCCGCTCGGGAGCTAAAGTTTCCGGACCGATTCCGCTTCCCACAAAAAAAGAACTCTATACGGTTTTGCGTTCGCCGCACGTGAACAAAAAATCCCGTGAGCAGTTCCATTTAGTGATTCACAAGCGTTTGATTGATCTTTTAGAACCGACGGCCAAAACAGTAGAGTCTCTTCGCAAATTAAATTTGCCGGCCGGCGTTGATATTGAAATTAAGCAGTAAATTGAAGCATCTTATATAACACGATATTGAGGCAAGAGATGATTAGAGGGTTATTAGGTAAAAAATTAGGCATGACGCAAGTTTTTGACAAAGACGGCAATGCGGTTCCTGTGACCGTTGTTGAGGCTGGTCCTTGCCCCATTCTGGAACTTAAAAGTGAGCCAAAAGTTAAAGTGACAATTGGATTTCTTCCGGCAAAGGAACAGCGCGTTGACAAGCCGCACCAAGGGTTTTTTAAAAAGGCAGGTGTGGCGCCGACGAAAATTATTCGCGAATTTGAATCTGCAGACAATGCTGAGTATCAAGTCGGGCAAGAGATTAAAGCGGACGTTTTTAAAGCGGGTGAATTTGTTGATGTCTCAGGGATCTCCAAAGGAAAAGGTTTTCAGGGCGGGATGAAACGGCATCATTGGTCCGGTGGTCCGGCCGCGCATGGTTCGATGCATCATCGCCGAGTCGGATCGATTGGTTCTAGCGCCTGTCCGTCACGCACCTTTCGAGGACAGCGGATGCCGGGTCATATGGGGGATGAGAGGAATACGATTCAGGGCCTGCGGGTCATAGAAGTGGATGTCAAAAATAATATTTTATTGATCAAGGGCGCAATCCCTGGGGCTACGAATGCGGTTGTTGAAATCAACCGTTCCAAAAAGAAAGCGTATCGTTCACTTGATGATAAACCGGTGAACTTGGCGAAGAATCGTAACCCGATGAAACAAAGTAAAGCGAAGGCGAAAGGTAAGAAGTAGCCATGGTTATGATGCCTGTTTTAGATAAAAAGGGAAAGAAAAAAGCTGAGCTCGAGTTTTCAGATGAGGTTTTCGGCAAGTCTGTCAATCAGGATATTCTTCATCAGGCTGTTGTGATGTATCGTGCTTCCTTGCGTCAGGGAACACTTTCGACCAAAGAGCGTTCTGATGTTTCCGGCGGAGGAAAGAAGCCTTACCGTCAGAAGGGGACAGGCCGTGCTCGCCAAGGTACGATCCGCGCCCCTCAGTTTATCGGCGGCGGTACGGTATTCGGGCCGCATCCTAGAGATTTCAGCTATTCCATCCCGAAAAAGATCAGACGGGCGGCTTTGAGGGAAAGTATCAACGCAAAAATGAAGGCCAAGCAAATTATTCTGCTTGATGATTTGACGGATAAATTCACTAAGACCAAAGAGTTCGCAGAGATCTTGAAAATTCTTCAGGTCCAAGGAAAGACATTGGGCCTTTTGGATGGATGCGATGATAGTGTAAAATTGGTCGGACGCAATATTCCGCGTTTTGAAATTTTGCGAGCCGAGGATGTGACGGCGTATGATATTATGCGCAATAAAACACTTTTGATGACGAAAACAGCGTTTGATAAAGTCATGGACCGAATTAACAAATAAGAGCAAACATATGATTACAAGCTACGATATTATTCAGACATTAATCCGGACCGAAAAAAGTTCGGCGTTGGAAGCCCAGAGAAAATATGTGTTTCATGTTTCTCCCCGTGCTAATAAGATCGAAATCAAAAGAGCCGTTGAAGAAGTTTACGGTGTTAAAGTTGATACAGTCAATGTGATGACTGTCGCTGCCAAGCGCAAACGAGTGAGACGGGATCTGGGGTATACAACACCTTGGAAGAAAGCAATTGTTTCTTTAAAAGAAGGTCATTCAATAAACGCAACTTAAGGATTTAAAGTCGTGGGTATAAAAAAATTTAAACCAACAACAAATGGATTACGGCACACCGCAATTTCGGATTTTGCTGAGATTACAAAATCCAAGCCGGAAAAGTCATTGCTGACTCCTTTAAAGCAATCCGGGGGACGCAACGTGAACGGGCGCATTACATCGCGTTACCGCGGCGGTGGGCATAAACGGATGTACAGGATCATTGATTTTAAAAGGCGACGTTTGCAGGATGCGGCAGATGTCGTAGCCATTGAATATGATCCTAATCGTAGTGCGCGTATTGCGCTCATCCAGTATCCGGATCAGGAAAAAAATTATATTCTGGCGCCGTTGGAATTGAAGGTTGGCGATCAGGTTATGAGCACGCATGAACAGGATATTGAGATCAATCCAGGAAATTGCATGCCGTTGACCAAGGTTCCGTTGGGGACGGCTATTCACAACATTGAGTTGCACCCTGGAAAAGGCGGACAGCTTGCTCGTTCTGCGGGGACCTCGGCGCAGCTGATGGCTAAAGAGGGCGGATTTGCTCTTTTACGGATGCCGTCCAGCGAGATTCGAAAGGTTCCGGTTGCTTGCCGGGCGACTATCGGCCAAATCGGCAATGTTGAGCATGAATCCATTTCATTGGGTAAGGCTGGCCGTTCTCGTTGGTTAGGACGACGTGGTCATGTTCGCGGGGTGGCGATGAATCCGGTTGACCATCCTCACGGTGGTGGTGAAGGAAAGGCTCCTCAAGGGAATCCTCATCCAGTGACGCCATGGGGTAAAGCAACCAAGGGTCTGAAAACGAGAAAGCGTCGTAAATATTCTGATCAAATGATCGTTAAGAGAAGGACGAAGTAATATGCCACGTTCGATTAAAAAAGGTCCATTCGTTGATGAATCGCTTCTGGTGAAAGTCAGACGGATGGAAGAATCAGGCAGAAAAGAGCCGATAAAAACCTGGTCACGCCGTTCTACGGTTACACCGGAGTTTGTTGGATACACAGTTGCAATTCATGATGGCCGTAAGCATATTCCGATTTATATTACGGAAAACATGGTGGGATTTAAATTCGGCGAGCTGGCTCAAACCCGCACCTTTAGAAGTCATGGTGGGGTCAAAGCTAAGAAAGCGCCTCAAAAGACATAATGATCTCAAAAGTGGTGATTAAATAATGATAGCACAAGCTAAGGGACAACATATTCGGGTTTCTCCAACAAAGGTCAGATTGGTTATTGATCTTATTCGGGGAAAGAACATCTCAACATCAAAGACGATCTTGACGCAGGTTTCTAAAGGAGCCGCAGGTAAGATTCAGAAGATCCTGGACTCTGCTGTCAGTAATGCGAAACAAAAAGGACTGGAAGAAGACCAGCTTTTTATTTCGAAGATCACGGCTGACCAAGGTCCGTCATGGAAGCGTTACCGCTCGGCACCGTTTGGACGGGCACTGGTAATTCTAAAACGCACGACACATTTAACGATCGAGTTGGATCTGATCACTAAATAGGAGTGAGCTTAAGTGGGACAAAAAGTACATCCATACATCTTACGAATTGGAATTAACAAAAATTGGCGAAGTCTGTGGTACGCTGACCGCAAGGATTATGCCAATAATATTAGGGAAGATTTTAGAATTCGCGAGTTTATTAAAAAGCGTTTTGCTCATGCATCTGTGGCGTATGTCAATATTGAGCGCATGGGTGAGCAAATCAAGATCAAGATCGCGACAGCGCGTCCGGGGGTTATTATTGGACGGCGTGGCGCGGATATTGATCGCCTGAAGGGCGAGCTTGCCAAGATTACGCCGAGAGACATTTCTGTGGATATCATTGAAATCAAAAATCCGGCTCTTGAAGCTCAGCTTGTTGCGCAAAATGTGGCCTTTCAGCTGGAAAAGCGGGTTGCTTTTCGAAGAGCAGTGAAGCGCGCCATTGATCAGTCTCGTCAATCTGGAGTCGTTGGCATTAAGATTGCAGTTTCCGGACGATTGGGCGGCGCTGAAATGGCTCGTCGGGAAACTTACCATGAAGGTTCAATACCGCTTCAGACCCTTCGGGCAGATATCGATTATGGTTTTACTGAAGCAGTCACAACATACGGGCTGATCGGTGTGAAGGTCTGGATCAATCATGGCCTGATCATCCCCGAAAAGCAAAAGGGTGTTCAGCCAAGTCCGAAACAGCAGTAAGAGCGTAAAGGTTTTAGGGAGAATAGACAATGCTTCAGATGCCAAGAAAAGTAAAATTTCGTAAAGCCCAAAAGGGTAAAAACCGCGGTATCGCAACGCGTGGTGATAAATTGACTTTTGGTGAGTATGGATTAAAGGCGATTGAGAACGGGATTATGAAAGCGAACCATATGGAGGCATCCCGTTTAGTGATCGTTCGAAAGATGAAGGGTGCCGGAAAGTTGTGGATCAAAGTCTTTCCGCATAAGCCAGTTACGAAAAAGCCGGCGGAAACTCGCATGGGAAAGGGCAAGGGAGATTTATCTCATTGGGTCTTTCCGGTTAAGCGGGGAAAAGTGCTCTTGGAATTAGGCGGTATTCCTGAGGATTTTGCGAAGAGGATTTTCCGTTTAGTCGCTTTCAAGTTGCCGTTTAAGACTAAGTTTGTCACACGCGCTCATCACGGATGAGAATTGAACAAGGAATAGAATGATGAAATCAAAAGAATTACGGGATCTTAATACGGGCGATTTAGTTCAGAAGGAAAAATCTTTTAAAAAAGAACTTTTCGATATGAAATATCAGCGCAAGATCGGCCGGGTTGAAAAGCCGGCACGCTTTAAAACGATCAAAAGGGACATTGCGCGTATTTTAACGGCTTTGAATGAAAGAAAAAATGATGGAAACTAGAATTAATAGACGGCGACTATTTGTTGGTGAAGTTGTATCCGATAAGATGGACAAAACGCGGGTTGTTCAGGTTCGTACGTCCGCTAAACACGAAAAGTATCAAAAAACGATTCATTCAGCTAAGAAATTCAAAGCTCATGATGAAAAGAATGAATCGAAAGAAGGCGACCGCGTACGCATCATGGAAACACGCCGTTTGTCCAAAGACAAACGATGGGTGATCGTAGAAGTTATCAAATAATTCGAGGGTGAACAATGCTTTATATGAAATCTATTTTAGATGTGGCAGATAATTCCGGAGCGCGTAAGGCTTCTGTAATCGGCGTTTTAAACGGTAAGGGCCGTCGCTGGGCTCAGATCGGGGATATTGTTCGCGTCAATATTAAGGAAGCGGCTCCAGATGCAGCTATTAAAAAGGGAGACAAAGCCAAGGGCGTTATTGTCCGCACGCGGTTCCCGATTAAGAGGGCTGATGGAACAACGGTCCGGTTTGACAGCAACGCATTGGTTATTATTGACGATGCCGGAAATCCCAGGGGGACTCGCGTTTTTGGCCCGGTGGCCCGTGAGTTAAGAAACTTAGAGTTTATGAAAATCATTTCTTTAGCACCAGAGGTTGTTTAGCGATGTTACGGATCAAAAAAAATGACACAGTGATGGTTATAACCGGTCGAGATAAGGGAAAGACAGGCAGAGTTTTGCGGGTTTTCCCGGATCAAGATAAAGTTCTTGTTGAGAAAATCAATATGGTTAAGAAAACACGTCGGAAGACACAGCAGGATCAGCAAGGCGGGTTTGTTGACATTGAAGTTCCCATGCACATTTCAAATGTGATGTTAATGGACAAGAAAACAAATAAGCCTACTCGTTTCGGCGTAAAAATTTTAAAAGATGGCTCAAGAGTCCGCGTCAGTAAAAAAAGCGGGGAAGAGCTTTAATTAGAGGAGTGCCTAGAAGTGGTTCCACGATTATTTGAAAAATATAATACAGAAATTGTTCCTAAGATTCGAGAGAAATTCGGTATCAAGAATGTGATGGCTGCTCCGCGTCTGAAGAAAATTGTCATCAATATGGGGGTCGGTGAAGCGATCAATGACATCAAGATTCTAGACAGCGCGATGGCAGATCTCGCAGCGATTACAGGCCAGAAAGCCATGATTCGACGATCACGTGTTGCGATCTCTAATTTTAAACTTCGAAAAGGTCTTCCGATCGGCTGCAAAGTGACATTACGGGCTGCCAGGATGTATGAATTCCTGGACCGTTTTATCAATGTGAGCCTTCCGCGAATTCGTGACTTTAACGGGATTTCACGCAAGTCGTTTGATCGTTTCGGGAATTATTCGATGGGGATCACTGAACAGGCTATTTTTCCGGAGATTGAATCCGGGCGTATCGGCCGTGCTCAGGGGATGGATATCACTTTTGTATTTAACAACAAGCCTCAAGAGCAGACTCAGGAAGTGCTGAGTTTGTTAGGCATGCCTTTTCGTAAGGCGTAAAAGCTTTAAGAAGGGACGTTAGGAGTCTTATGGCTAGAAAAGCAATGATATTAAAAGCGCAACGGAAGCCGAAATTTTCTTCTCGGCAGTATAATCGTTGTAAGCTTTGCGGGCGCCCAAGAGGATATTTGCGCCGCTTTGGTTTATGCCGTATTTGTTTTCGTGAACTGGCGTGGAAGGGTGAGATTCCAGGAATTCGAAAGGCCAGCTGGTAAAGGCTCATTTAAAAGAAACTGACTGAGGTAGAGGAAAAGCAATGTCGTTAACTGATCCAATTTCAAACATGTTGACTAATATTCGGAACGCTGTTCAAGTTAAAAAAGAAACGGTGGATATTCCCGCGTCCAAGAAGATCGAGCGCATTTTGGAGATTTTTAAGGCGGATGGGTATATTGAGGATTTCCGGTTATTGAAGAACAATGTTCAAGGGACGTATCGGGTTTACTTAAAGTATGACAATAAGAAACCGGTCATTATGGGTTTAAAACGTGTTTCACGTCCGGGCTTGCGTGTTTATGCTCCTGGATATAAAGTGCCACGCGTTTTGAACGGTTTGGGTACAGCGGTGATCTCAACCTCAAAAGGGGTTTTGGCAGACCGTGATGCCCGTAAACAAAAAATCGGCGGCGAAGTCGTTTGCCATATCTGGTAGGAACAAATTATGTCTAGAGTAGGAAAAATACCAATAAAAGTCCCTAAAACTATTAAAGTGCTCATCCAGAACAGTACGGTTCTTGTGGAGGGCGTTAAGGGAAAGATCAGCCTTAATATTCCGTATGGAATTAAAGTTGAGCAGAAGGATGATGAACTTGAGATCATCCGGCTTACAGATGTCAAACAGGCTCGTGCGAATCATGGAACTGTACGTGCAAACTTGCAGAACATGATTGAAGGTGTTTCAGAAGGGCATAAAAAAGAGCTTGAAATTCAGGGGGTTGGTTTTCGCGCGCAAATGCAGGGCAAAAAAGTTATTTTCAGCCTGGGGTTTAGTCATCCGGTTGAATTTGAGCAGCCCGAAGGCGTGAAGATTTCTGTTCCAAGCCAAACATCGATTATTATTGAAGGCATTGATAAGGCCGTTGTTGGCCAGGTTGCTGCCAAGATTCGCGGTTTCAAACCGCCGGAGCCTTATAAAGGCAAAGGGATCCGCTATAGCGGAGAAAAAGTCAGAAGAAAACAAGGAAAATCTGTAGGTAAATAAGAGCGTATGAGAACTCCAAATGTTAAAGAAGTAAAGCGGCTTGCTAAACACGAACGAATTCGTAAACATACCACGGGTACAGTTGAACGTCCGCGGTTGTGTGTTCATCGAAGCTTGAAGAATTTTTATGCTCAGGTTATTGATGATACGACGGGAAAAGTTATTTTTGGACTTTCGACGCGCAACAAAGAGGTGGCATCGACATTAAGCGGATGCGGAAATGTCGCGGCGGCGGCTCATTTAGGGAAAGTTTTTGCCGTGCAGGCGAAGACCAAAGGGGTTGCCAAAGTCTGTTTTGACCGCGGCGGATATAAATATCATGGCCGTGTCAAAGCTTTTGCAGACGCGGCTCGAGAAGGCGGATTAGATTTTTAACAGTCAATATAAACGGAGTAAAAAGTTCCATGGAGAATGAAGATAAAAAGATGCCGGCGGAAGTGACAGATGATCAGAAGTCTGATATTGAAGGGGTAGCTGCGGAAACGCAAGGCGTCTCTCAGGCGCATAAAGCTGCTAAAAAGAGCGGCGATTTTCGTGGCGGGAAATCCAAACGAGGTTCTGAGTCGGGTGCTTATTCCGGAGATGGCAAAAAGCAGCTTAATGCTGAATCGGAGTTTTTTGAGAAGGTTATAACCATCAAACGTGTAACCAAAGTTACCAAAGGCGGAAAGAAACTTTCATTCAGTGCTTTGGTTGTTGTCGGTGATGGTCATGGCCATGTTGGCTATAGCATGGAAAAGGCGGGTGAGGTTGCAATCGCCATCCGCAAGGCCATGAATAGCGCAAAGAAGCAAATGGTTGAGATTTCGCTAAAGGGGACGACTATTCCTCATGAAATTATCGGTGCTTGGGGAGGGGCAAGGGTTCTTTTAAAGCCTGCGTCTGATGGTACTGGCGTTATCGCGTGCGGTCCGGTGCGTGCGGTGTGTGACGGGGTAGGTATTCATAATATTTTGACAAAGTGTCATCGTTCAAATAATCCTAGCAATGTGGTTAAGGCCACATTGAACGGGTTGACTCGTTTGAAGACAGTTACTAAGGTATAGGATTTCTTATGCAAGTTCATGATTTAACATCTCCGAGAGGTTCAAGAAAAGCTAAGCGCATTGTCGGTCGTGGAAATGGTTCAGGCCGGGGGAAAACCTGCGGTCGTGGATATAATGGGCAAAATTGCCGATCCGGCGGCGGGATTATGCGCGGATCTGAAGGCGGGCAGATGGCCTTGATTCGACGATTACCTAAGGTCGGATTCCGAAGCCACCGTCCCATTGTTTATCAGCTGGTCCAAATTGCTGATTTGAACCGATTCAAAAAGAGCGAAGTTGTTGATGCAAAGGTGCTGAGAGAGGCCGGTCTGATTCATAATGTTTATAAACCGTTTAAGATTTTGGGTAACGGAGACATGAAGGTGGCTTTAGATGTTCAGGCAACCAGTTTTTCAAAAACGGCAAAAGAGAAAATTGAACAGGCAGGCGGAAAAACATCAATTTTTGATAGACGAACTCTTAAAGAACAACCCGTCGAAAAATAATTAAATTATGCTTTCAGCTTTTGCAAATTGTTTTAAAATCCCGGATCTCAAAAAGAAGATCCTTATCACTTTAGGAATTATAGCCATCTACCGTGTAGGTTGCTTTATTCCGACTCCCGGTGTCAATGGTTCGGTTTTGACTCAGTATTTTCAAAGCATGAGCTCGGGTAAGGGAGGAACGCTCTTTGGCATGATGAATATGTTTTCCGGCGGTTCGATACAGCGCATGACGGTGTTTGCGTTAGGAATTATGCCCTATATCTCCAGCTCGATTATTCTGCAGCTTTTAACGGCTGTTATTCCAGCGCTTGAGAAATTAGCGAAAGAAGGGCAGGCTGGCTATCACAAGATCAATCAGTACACGCGTTATGGAACGCTCGGGTTGGCGCTTCTCCAGTCGTTTTTTATTTCGTTGTGGTTGGAAAAACAAGTTGTGGAAGGGCTGGCGGTCGTGAACAGTCCCGGATGGGGCTTTCGTTTAGTGGCGGTTGTGACATTGGCATGCGGAACACTTTTGCTGATGTGGCTGGGCGAACAGATCCAGGAACGCGGGATTGGAAACGGGATTTCATTGATCATTACAGCGGGCATTATTTCATCAGCTCCATCGGCGGTGCGGATGCTGGCGAAATTGATGTCGGCGCAGACGGTGGGAGCCGATAAGCTGCAGCCTTTTGAGTTGGCGATGATGACGGGTTTCTTATTCGCGGTGATTATCGCGATTACGTTGATTACGCAAGCTCAGCGCAAAATACCGGTCCAGTATGCACGGCGCATTGTGGGACGGAAAATTTACGGCGGACAAAGCACATATATTCCATTAAAAGTTGACACGTCGGGTGTGATCGCGATCATTTTTGCGCAATCGATTTTATTGTTTCCGGCAACCCTTGCCAATTTTATTCCTGCTCCGGGGTTTCAGGCATTTGCTGCGGCCATTACACGCGGAAATTGGTTGTATTATCTGATTTATTCATTTTTGATCGTATTCTTTTGTTATTTCTACACGGCGATCGTGTTCAACCCGGTGGATGTTGCTAACAATATGAAGAAGCATGGCGGATTTATACCGGGCGTACGGCCAGGGAATCAGACAGCGGATTATTTGGATTTTGTCTTAACTCGGATTACTTTGGCGGGAGCGATTTTTATTTGTATTATTGCCGTTATGCCGGATTGGATTATGGCTTCGTTTAATGTTCCGTATTTGGTAGCTTCATTCTTCGGCGGCACGGGCGTTTTGATCACGGTCGGAGTTATGCTGGACACAATGAAACAGATTGAATCGCATCTTTTGATGCGTCATTATGATGGATTTATGAAGTCCGGGCAATTGAAAGGCCGACGATAAGATGAGAATTGTGCTGTTAGGCCCTCCGGGAGCTGGAAAAGGGACATTAGCGAGTTTAATCAAAGAGGCCTATGGCGTTTTGCATGTTTCTACTGGCGATATTTTAAGGGCTGAAATGAAAAGCGGTTCGGACCTTGGAAATGAAATGAAGCATTATGTTGAATCAGGGGCGCTTGTTCCGGATGAGGTGGTCACAAAGATCGTTGCAAAAAGGCTCAGCGAATTGGATTTAAGCCAGGGAATCATGTTTGACGGGTTTCCGAGAACGCAGCAGCAAGCCGACGATCTGGATAAAATTTTAGAGGATTTGGGATTTCCGCTGGATGCGACACTGTTTATGGAAGTTGATCTTCCGGTCATTATTCAGCGCCTGACCGGACGACGGATTTGTAAGGAGTGCGGGGCAGTTTATCATTTGACAAATATGCCGTCTAAGAAAGAGGGCATTTGTGATGTTTGCAGCGGAGAATTATATCTGCGGGCCGATGACAATGAAGAGACCATCCGCAATCGGATGGATGTGTATATGAGCAATACTGCGCCGATCATTGATTATTATGAGGCGCAAGGCAAGCTTCGTCGGGTCGACGCCTCACAGCCGACAGAAAATGTTGTAAAGGCTTTGAGTGACATTTTAGAGAGTTAGAATGGGCCATATCATTATTAAAACGCCGGAAGAGATTGAGATTATGAGAAGGGCCGGCCGGATATTGTCCTTGATTTTAAAGAAGGTTGCCGTTTCAGTTAAAGCCGGAATGACAACCCGTGACATTGATCTTTTGACAGAGAGTTTGATCGCCCAGCAAGGATGCCGCGCAGCTTTTAAAGGCTATCGGGGTTTTCCGGGTTCAGCCTGTGTTTCGCTGAACCAGGAGGTCGTCCACGGAATTCCTGGAGACCGGGTTGTTCTGGATGGTGATATTGTCAGTATTGATGTGGGCCTGATATATGAAGGCTATTATGCTGATACCGCCAGTACTGTTGCTGTTGGCCGGGTGAGTGATCAGATTCAGAAACTGTTGGATGTTACCCGAGAATCGTTACAGGCAGGCATTATACAAGCCAGAGCGGGAAATCATCTTTCAGATATTTCACATGCTGTTCAGCAGCATGTGGAGCATCATGGATTTTCAGTCGTACGTGATTTTGTTGGTCATGGAATCGGGGTTTCGCTTCATGAAGAACCTGAAATTCCAAATTATGGCCCTGCTCATGTGGGCCCGGTGCTTAAAGCCGGAATGGTTTTTTGTATCGAGCCGATGGTGAACGGGGGATCGTGGCAGACAAAAATTATGGATGATGGATGGACCGTTGAGACCGAGGACGGGCAGCCGTCGGCGCATTTTGAGCATATGATTGCAGTTACAGCTGATGGCCCTGAAATTCTAACAGAGTAAGATCTATGGTAAAAGAAGACCTGATAGAAGTTGATGGAACAGTGAAGGACGCCTTGCCTAACGCCAGATTTAAGGTGCAGCTGGAGAACGGGCATGAGGTTTTGGCGCATGTTTCCGGTAAAATGAGGATGCATTTCATTCGGATTCTGCCTGGGGATAAAGTAAAGGTGCAATTATCGCCTTACGATTTGACGAAAGGGCGTATAACATACAGGGATAAGAAATGAAAGTTAAGTCATCTGTTAGAAGAATCTGTGGAAAGTGTAAGGTCGTTCGGCGTAAGAATGTGGTGCGGGTCATTTGCGAGAATCCGAAACATAAACAACGTCAGGGTTAATTTTGTGTTTAACGTTTTGCATCATCTGAGGAATAAAAAATGCCAAGAATTTTAGGTGTAGATATCCCACGCGATAAACGTATTGATGCGGCTTTGCCGTATTTGTATGGCGTTGGACGTGTGAACGCGCTCAACATTTTAAAAGAAGCGAATATTGAGGCGAGTAAAAGAGCCAAAGATTTAACGGATGAAGAGATCGCTCGTGTGACGGTTATTATCCAAAATAATTACATTACTGAAGGTGATCTGCGCCGGGAAGTTTCTGAAAATATCAAACGTCTCATGGATGTCGGAGTTCACCGTGGTCTTCGCCATAGAAAAGGTCTTCCCGTTCGTGGTCAACGGACAAAAACGAATGCCCGAACGCGAAAGGGCCGCAAGGGTGTCACTGGCGGCGGGATTTCAAAGAAAAAAGTTTAATTAAACATCAAAGGATTTGATTTATGGTAGAGAAAAAACCTTCGGCAGGCGGTAAAGATAAGAAAGCAAAAAAGAAAGCCCTTAAGGGTGTAACCTCGGGACAGGTTCATATTAAGGCTACGTTTAACAATACATTGATTTCGATCACGGATCGAGAGGGCAATGTGATTTCATGGTCATCTCCGGGGAGTGTTGGTTTTAGCGGTTCCAAGAAATCAACCCCGTTTGCAGCTCAGGTTGCAGCCAGTACGGCAGCTCGTGAAGCTAAGGATTTGGGCTTGCAAAGCGTGGATGTCTATGTGAAGGGTCCAGGATCGGGGCGTGAGTCGGCTATTCGTGCGATACAGGCTGCTGGACTGAATGTGACTTCGATACGTGATATTACACCGATCCCGCATAATGGATGCCGGGCAAGGAAGAAACGTAGAGTTTAAGATTTTGAATGAGGGGAGAAAGGATCGTATAGATGGCACGATATACAGGACCAAAATGGCGATTATCTAGACGGGAAGGGGTTGAGCTTTTCTCATCTAAGAGGAGCGCTTTAGAACGCAGGAACTATGCGCCGGGTCAGCACGGCAATAAGCGTGTAAAGTTATCAGACTACGGCATACAGCTTCGAGAAAAACAAAAGGTAAAGCGTTTATATGGTGTTTTAGAGCGTCAGTTCCGCCGTTATTATGAAAAGGCGACAGGCTCAAAAGGAATTACAGGTTCTCTCTTGCTTCAGATGCTCGAGAGGCGCTTGGATAATGTGGTTTATCGTTTGGGATTTGCGACAACACGTCCTCAGGCCCGTCAGATCGTGAATCATGGTCTGGTCTGCGTGAACGATAAACGGGTGGATATTCCATCCTTTCTGGTTAAAGTCGGCGATGAGGTTTCTGTAAAGCCAAAAGAGAATATTAAGAAATATATCCAAACAAACATCGAAATGAACACGCAGTTTCAGGGTCGGGAGGCTGTTCCGGCATGGGTCAGCGTAGACCCTCAGCATTTAAAAGGGAAAGTGTTGCGCTTTCCAGAGCGGGAAGATATTGCGTTTCCGATTAATGAGCAGCTGATCATAGAGCTTTATTCGAAATAAGAGTATTTTTACACTAATTCAATTAGGAGGAACTTATGGGAGTCAAATGGCGCGATTTCCAAATGCCCAAAAGGCTGGATTGCGATGAGTCAAGTTATACAAGTTATTACGGAAAATTTATCGCAGAACCATTTGAACGGGGCTATGGTGTAACTCTCGGTAATTCAGTCAGGCGCATTCTGTTATCCTCTATTGAGGGCGCTTCGGTTACATCAATTAAGATCGACGGTATTCAGCATGAGTTTTCGACCATGCCCGGAGTTTTGGAAGCCCTTACGGATATCATTTTAAATATCAAAGGTGTGGTCTTGCGTTCACATTCGAAAGTTCCCAAGACGGTTTATATTAAGGCAGACACAAAGGGCGAAGTGAAGGCGAAAGACATTATTTGTGATGAGACAATTGAAATTATTAACCCGGATCATCACATCGCCACGCTCACTCAGGATGTTTCGTTTCATGTTGAGATGGAAGTGTCCCGTGGACGCGGTTATGTGCCGGCGGACCAGAATAAGCTGCCTGAGGCCCCAATCGGGACAATCGCGATTGATTCGATTTTTACGCCGATTGTAAAAGTCAATTTTTTTGTTGAAGACACCCGTGTCGGACAGCGCACAGATTACGACAGATTGGTTTTAGAGATCTGGACCAATGGAGCCATTGAGCCTAAAGAAGCATTGCTTTATGGAGCCAATATTTTGCAGCGACATTTAGATGTGTTTGTTTCTTATGGACAGCTTCCTGAAGAAGAAGAGGAAGAGGAAGAGATCTCGGCAGAAGAAGAGACGATGTATGAAAAACTGCGTTTGCCGATTTCCGAGCTCGAGCTGTCTGTGAGAAGCGCGAATTGTTTAAAAGAAGCCAATATTCAGACCATCGCAGAACTTGTAAAATATCAAGAAAGCGAACTTTTAAATTTCCGGAATTTCGGCAAGAAATCATTGACCGAAATCAACGATCTTTTGAAAGTGATGGGTTTAACTCTGGGAATGAAAATTGACCAGAAAAAATTAAAGCGGAAATAGAAATTATCCACTTAAGTTAAAGGTTATCGTCATGAGACATGGAATTGCAGGAAATCGTTTAAGTCGGAATTCAAGCTTGCGTAAAGCTACTGTTCGGGATATTGCCAAGGCAACCCTGATTCAAAAACGGATCAAGACCACCGAAGCCAAGGCCAAAGAGGCCCGCAAAATGGTGGATCAGCTGATCACATTGGGGAAGAAGGGGACGTTAGCGCAAAAACGGCGTGCATTTGCTATTTTGTGCGATCACGCGCTGGTCAGCGATCTGTTTGATAAAATCGCTCCACGATTCGGATCCAGAAGCGGAGGCTATACTCGGATTATAAAATTTGCCACAACACGTCGGGGCGACAATGCCAAGATGGTGCTTTTGGAATTGACCGAACGCGATTCATTGCAGGAAGAGACAAAAGCCAAAAAAGCGGCGCAGAAAAAAGCAAGAAAAGCCGACGCTGCAAAAGCTGAAGAGGTTTCGGAAGTCGCTGATTCAGGGACAAAGACCGCAGAATCCCCGCAGAAGGAAAAGAAGCCTGTTAAGAAGGGGATCAAGAGTATTTTCGGGAAGAAAAAAGCTGATCAATAAAAGTTTCCATCTGTTGGAGGGGACCTTTGAAGGTAAATCGACGAATTGCTGGTCTTGTGGCATCATCGACGTTAGCTATCACAGCGCGTGCGAAGGAACTTCGTGTTCAAGGGCATGATGTTGTTAACTTCGGCGCGGGAGAGCCGGATTTTGATACGCCGGCGGTTATTAAACAGGCGGCGATTCAAGCGATTCACGATGGTTTAACAAAGTATACTCCAAGCGTTGGAACTCTTTCATTGCGTCAAGAGATCGCTAAGAAATTCAAACGGGATAACGGATTAGATTATACACCGTCTCAGATTGTTGTGTCCTGCGGGGCAAAGCATTCTATTTTTTCGGTGATTCAAGTTTTGGCGGATGACGGCGACGAGGTTCTCATTCCGGCCCCGTATTGGGTCAGTTATCCGGAGATGGTCAAGCTCGCCGGCGCGACTCCCGTGTTTATTGAAACAACTTCAAAAACGGGTCTAAAGGTGACACCGGGCATGCTTAGAAAGGCCATCACCAAGAAGACGCGTATATTTATTTTAAATTCCCCTTCCAATCCAACGGGTGTTGTTTATTCAAAAGAAGAGCTTCGTGCCCTTGCCGAGATCTGTGTCGAGCAGGACATCTGGATCATCAGCGATGAGATTTATGAAAAGCTTATTTATGACATCCCGGAGTATGCTTCAGTCGCCGCATTAAGTCCGGCGATCTATGCTAAGACCATCACGATCAATGGTGTTTCCAAAACTTATTCGATGACCGGTTGGCGTATCGGTTATGCCGCCGGCCCGCAAGAGGTCATGGAGCACATGAAAAAGTTTCAAGATCATTCCACATCTAATCCTACATCCATTAGTCAGGCTGCGGCGGAAGCCGCTTTAAAGATGCCGGAGGCCGAGATTCAGGCGATGGTCGATGAATTCAAACGTCGCCGGGATCTTTTGATGTCCTTAATCGATGGCATACCTGAGATGTCCTACATCCACCCGCAAGGGGCGTTTTACCTTTTCTGTGATATTTCAAAGCTTGGTGATTCCATGGAAGTGGCGAAGGCAATCTTAGATGATGCTAAAGTCGCGTTTATTCCCGGTGACGGGTTCGGCGCTCCGGGGTTCGCCAGATTGAGCTTTGCGACATCAACGGAGCGTATTCAAGAAGGTGTCAGACGTATTGCGCAGTGGATTTCCAACTCCAAATAGCCTGGTATTTTCGGGCGCTTCGAGACTAGACCAAATTCTTTTTCCGTGTTACACTGAGGGCATATTTCACATACCTTAGAGAAGGAGTGGTGCTATGGATTTGAGAGAATTGCTTATGCTGGCCAATGAAAATAAGGCTTCTGATTTGCATTTGACATTTGATAGTCCGCCGATCTTGCGCATTGATGGAGAATTAAGGGTTACGGATAAAGAAGTTTTGACCAAAGATCAGCTTAAAAAAGTCATTTACGGAATTCTGACCGACCGGCAGAAGGAAAAATTTGAAGAAGACCGTGAACTTGATTTTTCGCTCGCATTATCGGGGATGGACCGTTACCGCGTCAATGTTCATATTCAGAGAGGCTCGGTGGAAGCTGCTTTCCGACGGATCCCTTTGTTTATTCCGAATATGGAAGAACTGGGGCTGCCTCCGATCGTCGCTGATTTAGCAAGAAAAAAGAACGGACTGGTTCTTGTGACCGGTCCTACGGGCACAGGGAAAACCACAACATTGGCCTCGATGATTAATTTGATCAATGAAGAGCGGAAAGCGCTGATCATTATGATCGAGGATCCGATCGAGTATGTCCATTTCAATAAGAAATCGATCATTAAACAGCGGGAAGTTTACAGCGATACGCATTCTTTTTCCGAAGCCCTTAAGCGATGCTTGCGGCAGGACCCGGACATTATTGTCGTCGGAGAGATGCGGGATTTAGAAACGATTTCAACGGCATTGACGGCGGCCGAAACCGGGCATTTGGTTCTAGCGACCCTGCACACGCCAGACGCCCCTCAAACGGTTGAGCGTATTATTGATGTGTTTCCGGCGCATCAGCAAAGTCAAGTGCGTTTGCAGTTGGCAGCCGCGCTGCAGGGTGTTTTGTCGCAAGTTCTTTTACCGAGGGCTGAAGGAGACGGGCGAATCCTGGCAACGGAGATCATGATCGCGACTTCGGGTGTTCGTAATCTGATCAGGGAACAGGCCGTTGAACAACTTCCGACAGCGATTCAGACCGGAAGCGCGTATGGGATGCATACGCTGGATAAATGTCTGCAGGAATTATGCCAAAGTGGTGCGGTGAAGTATGAGGACGCGATACCGCATGTCAAGAATGTCGAGGAGTTTCGAAGGTTATTCCGATAAAATAAGAGGAGCTGTTTATGTCATATAGAGTAACCCTTTTGCCGGGTGACGGCATCGGTCCGGAAGTGGCCATGGCAATGAAGAAATGTGTTGATGCGACCGGTGTTAAGATTGATTGGGATGAATATGTTGTTGGGGAAGCTGCGATCAAAGAATTCAATACCCCGCTGCCGGATCATGTTTTGGAATCCGTTCGGAAAAATAAAATTGCGATCAAAGGTCCTATTGCGACACCCATCGGCAAGGGTTTTCGTTCCGTGAATGTGGCGTTGCGTCAAGCGTTGGATCTGTATGCCTGTGTGCGTCCGGTAAAATATTATGAAGGAACGAAGGCCGTCAGCAAAAAATTGGATGTCGTTATTTTTCGTGAGAATACCGAGGATCTTTACGCCGGTATCGAATTCGAGCGTGGCACCGAAGCGTGCGCAAAGATCGCCAAGGAGATCAACGCGCTTTCGGTCAAAAAAATCCGGGAGAATTCCGCCATCTCCATTAAGCCGATTTCAGCATTTTGCTCGCGTCGGATCGTTAAAGCCGCTTTTGAGTATGCCGTCAAGAACAACCGTCGTAAAGTGACCGCGGTCCATAAGGCCAATATCATGAAGTTTACCGACGGGCTGTTTCTCCGGACAGCTCAGGAAGTCGCTGAAGAATATAAGGGCAAGATTGAGTTCCAGGATGTTATTGTCGATAATATGTGCATGCAGCTTGTTCAGAATCCGCAGCTTTACGATGTGCTGGCGCTGACGAATCTTTACGGGGATATTGTTTCCGATTTGTGCGCAGGCATGGTCGGAGGGCTGGGGATCGCCCCCGGTGCGAATATCGGCGATGATATTGCGTTGTTCGAGCCTGTCCACGGTTCTGCACCAAAGTATGCCGGTCAAAACAAGGTCAATCCGACGGCAACTATCCTTTCCGGGGTGTTAATGCTTCGTCACCTCGGGGAAACGCAGGCCGCGGACCGTCTGGAGAACGCCGTTTCTGAAGTCTTGAGGGACGGCAAGGATGTGACCTATGATCTGAAACCCGATCGCAATGATCCAACCGCTGTAGGGACGCAGGAGATGGCAGCAGCCATTATCGCACGGTTGTCATAATATCATTCCTCAGTGTTGGATAGCGCGTATTAGTTGATTGATCGCATTCAATGCTGAGGATTTTTTGGGAATAGCGCATATGTATGTTGAAGATCTTGGATTGATACAGTATGGCCATGCTTGCCAGAAACAAAAGCAGGCTGTTTTTGAAGTGCTTCAGGGGGGGGAAGAACGGATCTTCTTATGTGAACACTCGCCTGTTTTGACCTTGGGACGTTCAGCGTCCAGGGCAAATCTTTTGGCTTCGGTTGACGATTTTGAGAAAAAGGGAATTGAAGTTGTGGAGACGGACCGCGGCGGTGATGTGACCCTCCATGCGCCAGGTCAGTTGGTGGCTTATCCGATCCTGGATTTGGGACGAAGAGGCAAGGATTTGCACAAATATTTGTTCCAATTAGAGCAGGTTGGGATTGATTTCCTGCAGAGATTTGATATAGTGGCTGTAAGAGTTTCAGGTAAAACCGGTGTTTGGGTAAAAAATTGCAAACTGATTGCAATTGGAGTCGGTGTGCGTAAATGGGTGGCCTATCACGGGATTGGAGTGAACGTCAGAACAGATTTGGGCCTGTTTTCCTTGATCCGGCCTTGCGGGTTGGAGGAAGGAGTGACGTCCGTTGAGCAGTGCTTGGGCCGGGAGGTTGATATGGCCCAGTCAAAAGAAATACTAGGGAATATTTTTTTAGATCATTTTCAAAGCTGCGGAATTTAAGAGGAGTGCTAGTGAGTGATATTATTTTACCTGAATTGGGAGAGGGGATCGGGGAGGCAACGGTTGCCTGTTGGCACATGAGCATTGGTGACAAGGTTGAACAGGATGATGATATTGTTGAGGTTGTGACGGATAAGGCGAGCTTTAATATCCCTTCACCGGCAGCGGGGATCATCAAAGAAATTTGTGTTGATCCGGGCGTGACGGTGCAGATCGGCTCTGTACTGGCGCGGATCGAACCATAACAAAGGCATTAAAATGAGCGTTCATCGAAGTAAGCGGGTTTTGTTGATGTATATCACGAAAGTCTCCGGGCATCGCCAGGCGACGATGGCCATTCAGAAGGCGTTAAAGCAGCTGGATCCGAATGTTGAAACACCGACGATTAATGGGTTTGGTTATACATATCCTCGTCTCGAAAGAGTTGTTAATGGCGCTTATATGAGCGTGATCAAGACAACGCCAAAGGTCTGGGATTATTTGTATGACAATCCAAAGATCGTTAAAAAATCCGCTTCGATAAAGAAATTTTTACATAAAACCAGCCATACTAAGCTGGACCGTTTGTTTAGCCGCCACAAGCCGGATGTGGTTATCTGTACGCAGGCCTTTCCATGCGGGATGGTGGCTGCCTACAAACTGGCTAAGGGACTGGATTTTAAAGTGGTGGGCGTCTTGACCGATTATGCGCCGCACTCGTATTGGATCAATGAAGGGATGGATTATTATATTGTTCCATCTGCCGAGGCGAAAGAACGTTTTATCGCCAAAGGGGTGGCCGCCGACAGCATCAAGATTTACGGCATTCCCATTAAAGAAAAATTTTCTATTCAGCTGGACAAGAAGCCGATTGCTGAACAGTTGGGCCTGGATTTAACGATTCCGACCATTTTGATTATGGGGGGAGGGCAAGGGCTGGGTCCTATTAAGAGCGTTGTCAAATCCCTGATGAAAATCGAAATGCCGATGCAGATGATTGTTTTAACCGGCGTGAATAAGAAGCTGTGCAAGTGGCTGGATAATAAGGCGCACAAGAAGAACAAATATAATAAGAAGGTTATCTTCTATGAATATGCGAATAATGTTGACGAGCTCATGGAGGTCTCAACGCTCATTGTTACAAAGCCGGGAGGGATGACGACTAGCGAGTCTTTAGCCAAAGGTCTTCCAATGGTCATCGTAAACCCGTTGCCTGGGCAGGAGATGCGGAACACAGACTATCTTTTAAAGAAAAATATCGCCATACGGATTGACAAGAATTCAGATATCGGCGAAGAGATTGAGCTACTGTTAAGGTCTCCCGAGCGCTTGAGTGAAATGAGTAAGGCGGCCTTTGAAAATGCGCATCCGCATTCGGCTTTAGATATTGCAAATTTGATCCTGAATGATGCAGGGGCCGATAAGGAATAATCTCTATTTTAAAGAAAGCAGTCTTTGAGGTTATGTTTAAATACTTCCTTTATCGATTCGCTCTGACGTTCGTTAGCATGTTTCCCCCTCGATGGTGTTACGGGATTGCTGATCTTATATCGTATATTCAGTTCCGTTGTTCTCTCCGTGATCGTGCTGCCGTTATAGACAATCTAGAACAGATCCTCGGTGATCGCAAGGAAGCTCTCCGTCTTGCTCGGGAAGTATTCCGTCATTTCTCCTATTATTTGGTGGAGTTTTTCCGTATGGGTAAGGATCTCGACGACCAGTTCATCGCCCGTAAAATTGAACTTCAAAATTTTGACCTTCTGACGCAGGCATTAGAACAGGGAAGGGGTGTTGTTCTTTTGACAGGGCATATTGGAAATTGGGAGTTGGGAGGGCTGGTGCTCAGTTGCTTGGGGTATCCGTTCACAGCGATCGCGCTTCCCCACAAAGAACGTCCGGTGAATGAACTTTTTAATGCTCAAAGAGAAAAGTTCGGTGTTAAAGTTGTTCCGGCGCACTTAGCGATTCGGCGCGGGTTAAAAGATTTAAAGGACAACCGGATTGTTGCCATTTTAGCAGACCGGGATTTCAGTGTGACCGGTGAGCCGCGGACGGTATTCGGCAAGACGATGATGATTCCTAAAGGGGCGGCGCTGTTTGCTTATCGTACGGGTTCCGTTATTCTGCCTGCATTTTTGAGACGTAAGCCGGACCATACATTTTATCTTTCCTTTGGACCGGTTCTGGACCTTCCGTCTCATTCTCCGCAAATGTCGGAACAGGACTTTGTTGACCGGGTGTTGGATCAGCAGGTCCAGATGATTGAGCGGGAGGTGCGGAAGGATCCGGCTCAGTGGATGATGTTTAGGCGGTTTTGGTTTGAACAGGAGAGCGGCCCGGAAAGGATCATAAACACATGAACACATATATCGTTATTCCCGTTTTAAACGAAGAGGAACATATCGGTGAGATTGTGAGCGGGGCCTGCCGAATGGGTTTCGAGGTGATTGTTGTTGATGACGGGTCAAAGGATTCATCTGGGGACATCGCCCGACGGAATGGGGCGCATATTATTCGTCATGATGTTCGAAAGGGGAAAGGGGCTTCTTTGCGTGATGGGTTTCAGTATGCGGTATCAAAAGAGTGCGAGGCGGTCATAACGATGGATGGCGATGGACAGCATGCGTTGGATGACCTTTTGATCTTCGTCAAAAAATTTCAGGAGGATCCGCAGTGTGGAATTATTAACGGATCCAGGATGTCTTCTTGCAAAAACATGCCGAAAATCCGCGTATATACAAATCGATTGATGTCTGCTTTGATTTCGTGGGTCTGCAGGCAACGCATTCCTGATACCCAGTGCGGTTTTCGTTTGATCCGTGTTGATGTTCTAAGGCGGGTGCGTTTACGCTCAACCGGTTTTCAGATCGAGAGTGAACTGTTGATTGAGGCGGCCAGAGCTGGCTTTAAGATCGAAACGGTTTCCATCCAAACCATTTATTCCGGCGAAAAAAGCAATATCAACCCATGCGTTGACACACTGCGGTTCATCGCATTTTTTATCAATAAGCTCTTTCGGTGAATAAGATGGTCTATGACTATTTATTATCTTTGGAACGAAAAATTTTTCGTTGGGCGCTGGTCACTTCGCTGGTGTTTCATGTCGTCCTGGTCTTAGTGGCGTTTTTGACAAATATTCATTATAAAAAGCGTGTTTCAGCCGCGAAAGATATTGAAGTTGTTTATCAGGCGATTGAACAAGGCCGGAAGCAGGAGGTTTTTCGTGCGGATCGAATGCAGGCCATGGAGGATAAAAAGAAAATAGATCCACCCAAGGCATTGATTAAGCCAATACTGGACATTGACGTTCCCTTTAAGCCATTGGATAAGGCTCCGATCAAGCTCCCCGATCAAGAGAAAACATTATCCAAGCCGCTTGCCTCGAGCGCGAAACGACAGATCGCTGTTCCTTTGTTGCAATCGGAGAAAATCACCAATCCTCGGTATTTAACGTATCATGAGCAGGTGCGTGACAAGATTCGAAAGCGGGCTTATTATTATGTCGACAACCCCCGATTTGAAGCGGGGGAGGTTTATTTGACCTTTGTGCTCTCGTCAAATGGTGAGTTGAAAGATGTTCAAATTATCCATGAGCGCAGCCGGGCAAATTCGTTTTTGAAGAGCGTTGGATTAAGAAGCATTAAAGAGTCTGTGCCGTTTCCGCCATTCCCCAAAGATTTAAAATATCCGGATTTAACATTTAATGTTGTGATCTCTTTTGAGGTGGGGGAGTAGACGAAAGAAAAGGTTCATTGTTTTTTCATAGAGTTGACTAACAGGAAAAAAGGAGTCTGGCCATTGCGGCATTCGGCCAGAGGCTCCATGGTTTCAAGAGCATGGCGATCCCCAACATAATCAATTTGATTCAGCTGACGTATTATTTCTGCGCTGCTTTGTTCATATTTCTGATGTTCGGTGTATTCCGCAATTTTAAAAGTTCTGCGATGCTCTTTCAGCATGTGACCAAAAAATATTGGGTCATTTTGGCGCTGCTGTTCTCTCTCGCGCTTTTTGTGCGATGGGGTGTTGTGCCGCACCGGCATTATGTGTTTTATGACGAGTATGAGCATATCAATATTGCAAAAAACATGGCTGAAAGTAGGCAATTTGCCCGGTGCGATCTGTACTTGGATGGGCAGTGCCTATCTTCAAATTTGCCTCAGTGGACGCCGGGATATCATTTTTTGCTCTCATTGGTTTTTAATGTGTCGGGATCCTCAGAATCGGTGGCGTATAATTTCAATGTTTTTCTGGGCGCGCTTTCTGTGGTTGTTTTGTTTTTAATCGCCTATTTGATAACGCAGAGAGAATCCGTTGCCTTGCTTTCTGCAGGTTTGTTGGCATTTACTCCGCTGCATTTAAAATTTTCCGGAAATTCTTCCTTGGAAATGGCGTCATCCCTTTTCATTTTATTAAACGTTCTTTCATTTTTGATTTTTTCCCAACGGAAGGATGACCGGTCTTTTGTTCAGTTCATGGCCGTAACGGCGTTCACGCTCCTGCTAAGGCCTGAAAACGGCTTGATTCTATTGCTGTTTGCGGCAGGGCTGGTTTTCTTCGCAAAAATTGATCGACGCTATTATTTCAAAATGTTAGATTACGCGATTTTACTGCTCCCGTATTTTTTATATATTGTGTCAATCAAGGCATATGAGACGCTTTGGATGCAGGGTTGGCAGATGTCTATTGCGCATGTCTTTATGAGTCATTTGTGGTTTTGGGTCAAGAACGAGGCGATTCCGATCGTGTGGGTTTTTATGGCAGCCGTGGGCGCTCACGAGACATTAAAGAAAAATAAGCCGATGTTCTGGTGTCTATTTTTATTTTTTGCTTCCTTTTTGTGCTTTTATTCCTTCATGCATCGAGGGATGACGGGACATTTTCAACGAATGAATCTTCAATTTTATTTTCCAGTCGTCATTTGGTCGGCTATGGGATTTTATGGTATTTATCAGCGGGGCGTTTTTTGTTTTAAGAGCAGGCGGCTGGTCTTTAGTGTTTTGGCTTTTGCGGCAGCGCTAAGTTTTTTCTGGAGCTTTCCTTATGTTTTCATCGGACTGTCACCTCATATTTTTGATGAGCAGCAAGAGATGTTTTTAGAGGGGGAGAATTTTGACGAGCGTTATGTATTCATCAGTTATAACCCGTCATCGATTATTACAACGATGGACAAATCCAGTGCTTTTATCGGGCATATGATGGATGACAACGCCTATAATTCCTTTTTAAAAGACCGGCCATTGGTTTTAGTGGATGACTATTGGTGCGTTCAAAACAGAAACGATTTTTGCAGTACTTTGAAGAACCGGTATGTTTTGGAGGATGTGAGGGGAGGTTCAAGCGCTGGGAAGGGGATGTTTTATTTGATTAAAAAAAAATAGGGCGGGCATGGCGATAGAATGGATTGAATGGCGGAAAGGTTCTTATTTGAAAAATAATTTTTGTTGAATTTAAATTTTTTTATTATATACTTAATCGTAACGGAATAGTACGATTGATGGAAGCGTTGACATAAAGAGCAAGGGTTCTTTATTTTTTTATTTATTTAAAAGTGAAATATTTCACGATATATGAAAACTATTGTAAATTTGTGAAAATTTATCAAAAAAATATGAATAATCGAATTGAGCCAACTAAAATTTGGTCAAAAATCCTCATCGGAATCATTTCAATGGTTCTGTTTTGGGGTCTATTTATGTCCGGTTATGGTTTTTTTGTGGTTAAGCGGTACATTTTTGCAGAGGCTCAGCAGACGGTTACGCAGAATTTAAACACGATCCGCAGCGTTTATAATGAGAAGTTGAACCAAATGAGAATCGCTTTTAATATTGTCGATCCGGATGGAAATCTCAAAGCTGTTCAAAAGGAGTTGGGCCTGGATTATATTGGGGTGGTTAATGTTGCTGATCAAAGAACAGTTGCCAGTGATATTGTTCAGCTGGCTTTTGAGACTGGAGAGCCGGTTGTGGCTACTCGTATTATAGGGAAGGAGGAGCTTCAGCTGATCAAGCCGGGAATGGTCATTGACGTCCGTCCGACTCCGAAAGCTGGGCTGGCAAAGCGTACCCAGGTTTTGGACGCCTTGAGCATGGAATTTGCCAGGCCTATTCTAAATTCTGAGGGGCGGGTGGAAAAGGTCCTTTACGGAGGACAGATTATTAATAATAATTTTGATTTTATTGATCACATCGTCAATGTTGTTTTTGAGCAGAAGATGTACGATGGGAAGCCTTATGGAACGGTGACCATTTTTGAGGATGACGTGAGAGTGGCGACGAATGTTCTGGATGAAAACGGCAATCGGGCGATTGGAACACGGATTTCGGAAGAGGTGTATAAGAAAGTTGTCGAGCAGGGAGGAACCTGGTTGGATCGGGCTTTTGTGGTTACGGATTGGTATATCACGGCATATGAACCGATCCGGAATATCCAAGGCGATATTATTGGAAGTCTGTATGTGGGCATTTTAGAAAAGCCATTTCAGAGGATAGGAGATCGATTGTTTTTGGGGCTCCTTATGATTATCCTCATGGGTGCGATCCCAACGGTGATTTTTGCATATTTTTTGGCCAATTCGATGATCCGTCCGTTGACTCAAATGGTCCGCACAACGGTCAAAATCGCTCATGGAAAATGGGATAGCAAGATTGACACGACGGGATCCAGTGTTTATGAAATGAAGGAGTTGGGGGATTCGATCAATTATATGTCGGAAAAGCTGGGGGAACGTGAAAAAAGTCTGGAGGAAACGCATAAGCGCTTGGCGGTAATGAACAAACGCTACCTGGATTTGATTGGTTTTGTGTCTCACGAGCTGAAAGGGATTTTGTCGTCGATTGTTCTCAATACCTATCTGTTGCGCAAGCGGATTTTGGGTGAAATCAATGAGAAACAGGAAAATGTCCTGAAGTCCATGGCCCGGAATCTGGACTATTTGACTGTTACTGTAAAGAATTTTTTGAGCTTGAGCCGGATTGAAAAGGACGAGCTCAAAGTTGATAAACAGGAAATCTTGTTGAAGGAGCATTTGTTTGATCCCGCGATAGAATCCATTCAACAGCAGGCGGAAGAAAAAAATCTGACAATTTCAAATAAAGTGGATGCTGAACTTCATGTGGTTGTTGATCCGGGATTGATGCAGATCGTTGTAAATAATTTATTGAGTAATGCGGTAAAGTATGGATTGATCGGCGGGAAGATCAGGATTCTGGCCAGAGACCATGCGGACATGTTCGAAGTGGAAGTTTATAATGACGGGGAACCGATCGCCAGTGTGGATATGGATAAGCTGTTCAAGAAATTTTCACGGATCCTTTATCGCGGTCAGGAGAGCGTGAAGGGAACCGGTATCGGGTTGTTTATTTCAAAGGAAATTGTGGAGCGTCATGGCGGAAAAATTTGGGTGGAACCTGCCTTAAAGGGGAACTCGTTTAAGTTTCAGATACCTAAGGCAATTTAACAGAGGGTGGGGACATGCAGAACAAGATTTTAATTGTGGATGATGATCTGGATTTTTTGGAAGCGACGGCGCTTCTTCTGGAGTCCGATGGACATGAGGTGATTCGCGCCTCCAATGGGCAGGAGGGTTTTCAGCGGGCTAAGGAACAGTCGCCGGATTTGATCTTGCTGGATATGATGATGACATACAAGACGGAAGGGGCGGAGATGGCCAAAGCGTTGGCTGCGGATGCGGCGACGTGCAATATTCCGTTGATCTTGATTACTGGTGCAAAAAGGGAAATGGGTTTTTCGTTTGACATCCAGCCCGACGAGAAAGAACTTCCGGTCAAAATGGTTATTGAGAAGCCGATTCAGCCCGAGCGTTTATTAAGCACAGTTAAGATTTTTATGAAGAAGACGGGGACGGAGCATCGTAGTTTTGTCGGTGAAATTGATGCGTTGGTTGAGAAATGGAGCGGCAAAGACGGCAATTTGATTATGATTCTTCACGAAATCCAGAATCATTATGGTTATGTCCCCCGTGAAGTTTCTTTTGAGCTTCGGCGTTTGTTGGGGATTCCGTTAGCCCGTATTTATGAGGTGATCACATTTTATAATTATTTCAAACTTGATCCGCCCGGAAAGCATCTGATTTCCGTGTGCTTGGGAACGGCCTGTTATTTGAAGGGGACGCCGGGGATTTTGGCGGAACTGAAGGTTTTATTGAATATTGAAGAGGGGCAGACAACCTCCGATGGAGAATTTCATATTCAGGTTGTGCGTTGTCTGGGGTGCTGCGGTCTAGCACCGGTGATCATGATTGATGAAAAAATTTACGGGAAAGTTAAAAAAGAAAATATCATTAATATTTTATCTGAATATTCTAAAGAAAAAATTGCAGCGGTTTAATAAAGGGGGAGTCGATGGCGAAGTTGACCATGGGTCAATTGGATGGTTTTAAGAGAAAGAAAAGTGATCGCCCCATTATTCGGGTCGGTATGAGTTCCTGCGGGATTGCCGCGGGGGCGAAGGATGTTTTTAAGAAAATTTATTCTGAGCTTGAGGCCAACGGTATCGATGCGGAATTGATGCGCTGCGGTTGTCTTGGAATGTGTTACGCGGAGCCTTTGGTTGAGATCGAGCGGCATGGCGTTTCTGAAGGCGTGTATGGGAACGTTGATGCGCAGGCGGCCGTTGATATTATTCAGCATCATCTTGTTCGGGGGAATCCGAAAGCTGTTGAAATTTCAAAGTATCGTATTGTTACCTCTGAGAAGCAAATCCGTATTGTTTTGCGTAATTGCGGCGTGATCGATCCGGAGAATATCGAGGATTATCTGGCGAATGACGGTTATCAGGGATTGAAAAAAACATTAACCAGGGGAGTCCCGGAAAAAGTGATCGAAGAGCTGCGGCTGAGTGGATTACGCGGACGCGGAGGCGGGGGGTTTCCGACCTGGATGAAATGGAATTTTGCTCGTGGTGTTCAGGCAGATCAGAAATATATCATTTGCAATGGTGACGAGGGGGATCCGGGCGCGTATATGGATCGCAGCGTCTTGGAAGGAGATCCGCATTCGGTTTTAGAAGGAATGATCATTGCCGGATTTACGGTCGGCGCGACGAAGGGGTTTTTTTATATTCGAGCTGAATATCCGCTGGCCATTGAGCGTGTTCAGAGGGCGATTGATCAGGCCCATGAGTATGGGGTCCTGGGGAAAAATATTTTAGGGACAAAATTTTCTTTTGATTTGGAAATTCGGTTGGGAGCAGGAGCTTTTGTCTGCGGTGAAGAGACGGCGTTGATTGCCTCTATTGAAGGGAAACGCGGTTGCCCGGTACCGCGCCCGCCGTATCCATCGGTCAAGGGCCTGTGGGGAAAACCGACAATCATTAATAATGTGGAAACTTTAGCCAATATTCCAGTGATTATTCAAAGAGGCGGCGATTGGTTTTCAAAGATCGGAACAAAAGATTCCAGGGGAACCAAAGTTTTTGCTTTAACCGGAAAGGTGAAAAATACTGGTTTGGTGGAAGTTCCCATGGGGATCACACTCCGGGAAATTGTTTTTGATATCGGCGGTGGAACAGAGAACGGGAAAAAAATCAAAGCCATTCAAACCGGAGGGCCTTCAGGGGGAGTGATTCCGGAACAGTTTTTTGACACGCCGGTGGATTATGAAAATCTTCAGAAGCTGGGTTCTATCATGGGGTCGGGCGGGATGATCGTCATGGATGAAGACGACTGCATGATCGATATCGCAAAATTTTATTTGGGATTTTGCGTTGAGGAATCTTGCGGAAAATGTGCCCCGTGCCGGATCGGCGGAAAGCAGCTGCTGAGTATTTTAAAGGACATTTCTGAAGGCAAGGCACAGGAGGAAGATGTTCTAAAAATGCGGAGGATTTCTTCTGCGATGCAGAAGGCTTCGTTGTGCGGGCTTGGACAGACGGCTTCGAATCCTGTTCTTTCAACGCTGCAGTATTTTGATGAAGAATATCGCGCGCATATTCATGACAAGCATTGTCCAGCGGGAAAATGCAGCCAGTTGTTTAACTATAGCATTATTCAGGAAAAATGCCGTCGCTGCACGTTGTGTCAGCGCAATTGCCCGGTGGGAGCGATTCCCGGAGACCGCGAACAGGGGTATTGGATCGTGGCCGAGAAGTGCATCCGTTGCGGACAGTGTTTTGAAGTCTGTAAATTTGGAGCCATACAACGATAGAGTTTAAAGAGGAGTTTTATTCATGGGAAAAGCAATTATCAATGATCTCCCGGTCGAGTTTGAAGAAGGCGCGACCATTCTGGATGTGGCCAAGCAGGTTCAGGTTAATATTCCGACTTTATGTAAACACCCGGATGTCGTGGCGAGCGGCGCCTGCGGAGTCTGCATCGTCAAGGTTAAGGGAACGCGTAAGATGATCCGTTCCTGCTGCACGCCGATTGGGGAGGGGATGGACATTATCACACATGACCCTGAACTGGTTGCGACCCGGCGGACGGTCCTGGAGCTGATCCTGTCCAATCACCCTAATGATTGTTTGAAGTGTGGCCGCAACAATAACTGTGAACTTCAGAGCATGGTCTCTGATTTCGGTATCCGGGATGAAGGTTTTAAAAAAGTTGTGAGGGATCTTCCTATCGATCGTTCAACGGGAACGATTGTTTTGGAGCCGAGTAAGTGCATCAAATGCGGCCGTTGTGTGACGGTTTGTCAGGAAACACAGAATGTCTGGGCTCTTTCATTTTTGGAGCGCGGCGTGGAGACTCGAATCTCGGCCGCCGGTGATATTAAGCTTGGTGATTCTCCGTGTGTGCGATGCGGGCAGTGCGCTGCTCATTGTCCGACCGGGGCTATTTTTGAGCAGGACGATACGCAGAACGTCTGGGACGTTTTGCAGGATCCAGATAAGCATTGTGTTGTGCAGATCGCGCCGTCAGTGCGCGTAGCGGTCGGAGAAGGGTTCGGCATGAAGCCGGGAACGAATCTGACACGCAAACTGTATGCCCTGTTAAGACGGATCGGGTTTAAAGCGGTCTTTGACACCAATTTTTCCGCCGATGTGACGATCATGGAGGAGGCCAGTGAATTTGTTCAGCGGTTTGTGTATAAAAAGGGGCCGTTGCCGTTGATCACAACCTGTTGCCCGTCTTGGGTGGATTTTATGGAGAAATTTCATACCGACATGATCGAGCATTTTTCTTCTGCGAAGTCTCCGCAGGAGATCATGGGCGCTTTGGCTAAGACGTATTATCCTCAGACTCATAAGATCGATCCGGCGAAGGTGGTGGTGGTTTCGATCATGCCGTGTACGGCAAAAAAGTATGAGATCAACCGCAGCCAGGACATGTTTTCCTCAGGTTATCAGGATACGGATTACGTTATAACGACCCGGGAACTGATCCGTATGATTAAACAGTCCGGAATCGATTTTGAACATCTTCCTGATGAAGATTCGGATCACCTTATGGGTGATTATTCCGGCGCCGGGACGATCTTCGGGGCGACCGGCGGCGTGATGGAAGCGGCGTTGCGCACGGCCTATAATTTTATTACCAAAGAGAATCTGAAAGACGTTGAATTTATGGATGTGAGGGGGCTGGAGGGAGTGAAGGAAACATCGGTCACCATTCAGGGTTCAACCGTAAATATTGCTGTTGCGCACGGTTTAAGTAATGTAGAATATGTGCTTAGCAAAGTTCGTCAGGCCAAGGAAAACAATGAACCTTTGCCCTATCATTTTATTGAAGTCATGGCCTGTCCGGGGGGATGCATTGGCGGCGGCGGGCAGCCGTATGGTGTGAGCAATGAAGTGCGTTTGGCACGCGCGCAGGGTTTGTATGATGATGACGAATCTTGTGCCGTCCGTTACAGTCACGAAAACCCGTTTGTAAAAAAACTCTATGAGGAGTTTTTGGGTGCTCCGCTAGGCGAAAAAGCGCATCATTTGCTGCATACAAAGTACAAACCACGACCGGAGTACAAACGTTAAACAGGGGGGAAGGAATGGCAAACACAATTTTGATGATTGATGATGACCAGGATTTTATTGAAGCCGTTAAGGCCTTATTGGAGGCCAACGGATATACAGTCGCGACCGCCAACAACGGCCAGCAGGGCGTGAAGAAGGCTAAAGAGATCAATCCGGACCTGATTTCGCTGGATGTCATGATGGCGGATGATTCGGAAGGGTTTAATGTCGCAAAGGCGCTTCATGCCAATGAAACCACCAGACATACTCCGGTCATTATTGTCTCGGGGATTAAAAAAGTCGGTGAATTTGCTTATGATTATCAGACCGGTGAAGTCCTTGTTCCGGCAAAAGCGTTTTTGGAGAAGCCCATCAATCCGGAATTATTTTTAAAGACAGTTCAAAATTATATTCGAAAATCATAGGAGTCGAGGAGACCGTAGATGTTAACAACACCAAAAGCGTTACGATTGCAGATCGGGCTATTCGGTCGCACTAATGTGGGAAAGTCCAGTTTTCTGAATATGATCGCTGGGCAGGATGTGTCCATCACATCGGATGTCCCGGGGACAACGACTGACGTGGTTGAAAAGACCATGGAGCTGCATTCGGTGGGGCCGGTTGTGTTTTTGGATACAGCGGGTTTAGATGACCAGACCGCGTTGGGCGAGATGCGACGGGAAAGGACGCGGCGCGTGATGACGCGTTCGGATGTGATCATGCTGGTTACGGAAGCCGATGTCTGGACGGATTATGAGAGAGATGTCATCGCGCAAGCGCGGGAGACTAAAACTCCGGTTGTGGCTGTGGTCAATAAGCTTGACCTGAAAAAACCGTCGGAAGGATTTATCAACCGCCTGAAGGCGGAAGCCGATGATGTTTTGTTGTGTTCGAGCACCGACTGGTCAAACCGTCAGGACAGCGTGACTCGGTTGGAACACGGCATGTTGAAAGTGTCTCCGTATGAGTATTACCGCACGCCTCATTTGATGGCAGATTTGATTCCTCAGGGAGGGTTGGCGCTTTTGGTGGCTCCGATCGATTTAGAAGCTCCCAAAGGCCGGATTAAAATGCTACAGGTTCAGGCGATCCGTGAGGCCTTGGATCATTCCATGATGACTTTGATCGTTAAAGAGACCGAGTATGTTCAAGCCCTGGCCCGTTTGTCGAAGAGTCCGGATCTTGTCATTTGCGATTCACCGGTGGTGGGAGAGGTGATCCGTCAGACCGCTCAAGATGTTAAGGTGACCACGTTTTCGACGCTGTTGTCTCGGTTTAAAGGCGACCTGACGGAACAGGTTCGCGGTGCTGCCAAGATCAAAGATTTGAAGGACGGGGACCGGGTTCTGATCGCGGAAGCTTGTACGCATCATGCGATTGACGAAGATATCGCCCGGGTTAAAATTCCGCGCGGGCTGAAAAATTCCACCGGAAAAGATTTGAGAATCGAATATTGTACCGGCCGTGATTTCCCCAAAGATTTATCGCAGTATCAATTGATTGTTCATTGCGGGGGATGTATGCTGACCCGCAAAGAAATGCTGGGCCGCATTACCGAGGCTCGCAAGAGTTCGGTCCGGATTACTAATTACGGAATTTGTATTTCGTATACGCAGGGCGTTCTGGAGCGGGTGTTGATGCCGTTTAGCGACGCGCTAAAAGTTTATCAGACGGCCAGCGCATCTACAGGAGTGGAATGTTTACTTCAGAAGTAAAACAACCGACGTGGCTCGAGCAGCGTATTTGTCAGGATGAGATCGACAAATATCTCGTAGGCGGCAGGGATTTTATTCCGCAGGATGAGATTCCGCTGATTTTGGGGCGCCACAAGGATCCTGATCCGCAGCAGGTAAGGGACATTCTGGCGAAATCGCTGGCGATCCAGAATTTGTCGCCGGCAGAGACCGCGGTCCTTCTCAATGTCGAGGACCCGCAGCTTCTGCAGGAAATGAAGCAGACTGCGCTTAAAGTTAAGCTCAAAGTCTATGACAACCGCATCGTCACCTTTGCCCCGTTGTATTTAGGCAATTACTGTGTGAACAACTGCAGCTACTGCGGGTTTAAAAGCGAGAACGAGACCGCAGAACGCAAAGTGCTGGCTCCCTGGGAGATCGTTAAAGAGGTTGAGGCTTTAGCCGGCAAGATCGGTCATAAGCGCCTGATCGTTGTCTATGGCGAGCACCCGCGTAATGATGTGGATTTTATTGTGTCGAGCATTAAGACGATCTATAACGTCAAACCGAAGGTTAACGGGCATGAGTCCTACATCCGTCGGGTGAATGTCAATGCCCCACCGTTTTCCATCGTTGATCTTAAGAAAATCCGTGACGCGGGGATCGGGACGTATCAGGTGTTTCAGGAAACCTATCACTTGCCGACGTACCGCGACGTTCATCCATTGAATACGATCAAAGGGCATTACCGTTGGCGGCTCTATGCCATGCATCGGGCACTGGAGGCCGGCATTGATGATGTGGGAATAGGCGCGCTCTTTGGGCTGGCGGATTGGCGGTTTGATGTCATGGGGTTGGTGTATCATTCGCTGGAACTTGAGAGTCGTTTTGGGATCGGGCCGCATACGGTTTCGTTTCCGAGGCTTGAGCCGGCTTTAAATACGAACGCGGATCAATTCAGCAAACACCGCGTCTCGGATGAAGATTTTAAGAAATTGATCCTGGTTTTGCGTTTGGCGATCCCGCATGCCGGAATGATCATTACCGCCCGCGAGAACGCGGCGATGCGCAGGGAAGCGATCGAGATGGGGATCACCCAAACCGACGCATCCTCTAACATAGGTCTCGGCGGATATCAAAAGACGGCGAGCCTTCAAGATGAGAAGACTCAGCAGTTTTTACTAGGCGATACCCGCAGTTTGGAAGATGTGATCGCTGAATTTGCCCGTATGGGCTATATTACTTCTTTTTGCACGGCCGGGTACCGCTGCGGCCGGACCGGGGAGTGCATCATGGAACTTCTGCGTAATGGTCAGGAAGGGAAGTTCTGCAAGCTCAACGCTGTGCTCACTTTTAAAGAATGGGTGGATGATTTTGCCGGGGAAGAAACCCGCAAACTTAGCATTCCGATCATTGAGCGCGAGATCGCTCAGATCCGCCAGACCAATCCGCAAACCTTTGACCTCTTCATGAATTACTACCGCCGCATCGAAGCCGGTGAGCGGGACCTTTATCTCTAAATAAATCGCGGCAACTTGGTAGGTTATAACCTACGAATTCGGAATGGTCGGCGAAATGTGTCTTCATTCCTACATCAAAAAGAACAACATTTGAATGAATTGGTGTATAATATTGCCGTTTACGTTAGGTGGCGTCACTTTTTAACGCGCGATATTCATTAAGCACGACTATGAAAAAACCATTCCAATTTTCAGAACGAGTCCGGAGCTTCAAATTTGCATTCCGCGGATTATGGAGCATGCTGAAAACCCAGCACAATGCCTGGATTTATGTCTGCGTGACTGCAATGGTAATCGGGGCAGGGTTCTTTTTTCAAATCACAGCTTTCGAATGGTGCTGGTTGATATTAGCGATTATGGCTGTCTGGACTGCCGAAGCTCTGAATACGGCTTTTGAATTTCTGGCTGACGTGGCTTCTCCTGGGTTTCATCCTCTGGTTGAGCAGGCTAAGGATGTGGCAGCGGCGGCGGTGTTGATCTCAGCCATTGGGTCTGTGTTTATCGGATTATTGGTATTGGGACCGTATGTTGTTCGATTAATTAAGTCATAAAGCCCGGCACACGCCATAATTAAAAGTTGGTTAGTTTTAGGCGCGTGTCTTTTTTCTTGACAAATTAATCGTTATATCGTAATATTTGGATAAAAGGATAAAAGAAATGACCGATTACAATATCATCAGTGAAAAACTCAAAGCGATCGCCCACCCGGTCCGCCTTCAAATGGTGGAGGGACTCAGTGCCGGAGAATGCAATGTAACCAAGATTATGAATGCCCTGGGGTTGCCGCAGTCCACGGTTTCGCAGCATCTGGCAATTTTAAAGTCCAGGGGTATTATAGAGGTACGCAAGGATGGGGTTAGATCGTGTTACCGGGTGGTTGATCCGCAGATCAAGGAGATCATCCGGATCCTGAAGAAATAATTTTTTCAGGAGGGGGAGGATTTATACCGCAGGAGTTTATATGCCTGCAAGGAGAGGGAAATGATCCAAAAGTTGATTTCAGCAGCCATTCGAAAACCTAAATGGGTGATGGCAATTACTGCGATTGCGGTGGCGCTTTCGCTTGTGCAATTTACCAAGATCAAGATCGACACAGATCCTGAGAACATGCTTCCGGCCAAGGCACCGGTCCGCATCTTTGACAAGCAGATGAAAAAAGAATTCAGCCTTTATGATTTTGTGGTCTTAGGGATCGTTAATGACCAAAACCCTAACGGGGTGTTCAATGTCGCGACATTAACAAAGATCTATGAGCTGACCAACAAAATCAAAGATCTTGATGGGGTGATCGCCTATGAACTGATGGCCCCTTCAACGAAAGACAATATTGAGCAGGATGGTATCGGCGCGGTGAAATTCAAATGGCTGATGGATGCGCCGCCTAAAACTGAACAAGAGGCGATTGCCATTCGCGCTGCGGCCGAGAGCCATCCAATGTTTGCCGGAACCATTGTTTCCGAAGACGGAAAGATGATGGCGCTCTACATTCCGATCAAGGATAAGACATTAAGTTATGAAGTGGCGCAAAAGATCCGCGCCACGACCGTGCAGTATAAAGGAGAAGAGAACTACTATATTACGGGTTTGCCGGTGGCTGAGGATCAATTCGGCGCGGAGATGTTCAAGCAAATGGCGATTTCAGCTCCGTTGGCAGGGTTGGTTATTTTTCTGTTGATGTGGTCATTTTTTAAATCGATCCTGCTAATCGTGGCGCCGATGCTAGTGGCCCTGGCGACGGTCGCGATGACCATGGGGCTGATGATCGGATGCGGGTTTCCGGTTCATATCATGAGTTCCATGATTCCGATCTTTCTGATGCCGATCTCGGTTTTGGATTCGGTGCATATCTTAAGTGAATTTTTCGATAAATACCAGAAGTTTAAAGACCGGGAGAAGACGATCCGTTTTGTGATGGATGAACTGTTCAGCCCGATGCTTTTTACCAGTCTCACCTCAGCGGTCGGGTTTTTTTCTCTGTCGTTCTCGCCAATTCCGCCGGTGCAGGTGTTTGGCGTGTATGTGGCCATTGGGGTCATGATCGCATGGGTACTCACGATCGTATTTGTTCCGGCGTATGTGATGTTGATCAAGGAGAAATCGCTAGAAAGTTTCGGTCGGGTTGCTCCGCAGGAGAATGAGAAACATCATCTTTTAGACCGTTTTCTGTTATTTACAAAGACCATGGGTGTGAAGCACTACAAGGCCATTTTAATGGTCACAGTTCTGTTGATCGGTGTTTCGATCTATGGAGTCACCCGTATTCAAGTCAATGATAATCCGGTGCGCTGGTTTACGGCCAAGCATCCGATCCGCGTGGCTGACCGCATCTTAAATAAACATTTTGCCGGAACTTATCAAGCGTATGTGGTTTTTGAGTCCAAAGACAAAGAGCAGGAGGTTTTTACCAAACCGGAGATGTTGCGCTATATCGAAACCTTGCAGCAGGCTTTGCAGAACAGTGGATTGGTAGGAAAATCCCTATCGTTGGCTGACATGGTTAAAAAGATTTATTATGAGCTGCTCGGTGGGGATAAATTAAACTCGGTCATTCCGGATTCACAGCCGGCCATAGCCCAGACCTTGATCTCGTTTGAAAATTCTCACAAACCCGATGACCTCTGGCATTTGGTGACGCCGGATTATTCCAAGCTCAACCTGTGGCTGCAGCTTCGAAGCGGGGACAACAAAGACATGAGCAAGGTGGTTCAGTTTACCAATGCGTATATCGAGAAGAGCCCGCCGCCGTTCGCCCTTACCTACAACTGGGCGGGAAAGACATATATCAACGTTGTCTGGCAAAATAATATGGTCGGAGGGATGCTGGTAAATTTTTTGGGGAGTTTTGTTATTGTGCTGTTTATGATGCTGGTTTTGTTCCGTTCACCGGTGAAAGCGCTGATCTCCATGATCCCGCTCACGGTCACGATTCTCTTTATTTACGGTCTTTTAGGGTTGATTGGGAAAGATTATGATATGCCGGTGGCGGTGCTGTCGGCTCTGACTTTAGGATTGTCGATCGATTTCGCGATCCACTTTATTCAGCGGGCGATCGAGATCCATGATACAAACAACGATTGGGAAAAAACCGCTGATGAAATGTTTAAAGGGCCGGGCAGAGCGATCGTCCGAAACGCGCTGGTCGTAGCGATCGGATTTTTGCCGTTGTTGGCCGCGCCTCTGGTTCCGTATAAGACAGTTGGATTTTTTATGTTCGCGATCATGGCTGTCTCTAGTGTAGCGACTTTGTTCATTATACCGGCCCTGATTTCATTTAAGCCGGTCATGATTTTTGAGCATCATGAGAAGGGCATGAGCTGTCATTGCGGGCAATGCGTGCTGGTTTCGGTCTTTGTGGCGGTGGCCGTGGTCTATGTGCTGCTCGGTTATTCGATTTTGTCCTGGCCGTTGACGGTCTTCATCAGCATCGCGGTGGTGGCGGCCGGAGCTGCCATTTGTTTTTTCAGTTCGAAGCGTAAAATATGTTTGACCCAGGAGGGGGAGAAATGAAAAAGATGATTCCGATTGTTTTTATGGCAACGCTGTTGAGTTTAGGCGCCCAAGCGGTGTCTGCGCAAGAGATGTCGGTGGAGGACATTGTTAAGCGCGCCAATCTGGTAGCTTATTATGCCGGAAAGGACGGGGTGGCGGATGTCAAGATGACGATTACCGATTCCCAGGGCCGCACGCGTGAACGTCAGCTGCGGATCCTGCGCTATGATGAAGAGGACGGAGGAGAACAAAAATATTATGTGTATTTTTTTAAACCGGCTGATGTTTCGAAAATGGTGTTCATGGTGTGGAAACATTTCGGGCAGGATGATGACCGCTGGCTGTATTTGCCGGCCTTAGATCTGGTCCGCCGGATCGCGGCCACGGATAAACGGTCGAGTTTTGTCGGGTCGCATTTTGTGTATGAAGATGTCTCGGGGCGAAGTTTGGAGGTAGATACGCATGAACTGGTGGAAACGACCGACACAGCCTATAAGATCAAGAACACTCCTAAGGAAACAGCGGGCGTGGAATTTGCTTATTATTTTGTCTGGATCGACAAGGTCAATTTTATGCCGATGAAGGCGGAATATTATAATGATAAGAATGAACTCGTTCGTCAGATCGAGGTCAAAGAGGTGAAGGATGTCCAGGGCAATCCCACGGTGGTGCGCTCAGTTGCTCAGGATGTCCAGCGAAACGGCACCACCGAGATGGTTTTTGAGAACGTGCAGTATGATGTGGGTTTGGAGACGGATATTTTCGCGGAACGCTATTTGCGTCAAGCGCCGGCGAAATGGACGCGCCCATGAGCAAGGGTAGAGCAGTATTTCTTACGGTTTCATGTTTTGTGCTCGGCATCTTTCCGGTTAAGGCAGATGCCCTGACCGCGCCGCAGATCCACGGGTTCTGGGAAGGTGCCTATGGACAAAGATTGACGGCTGATGACACCAAGCATGATGAGTTCAATCTTCTGGAAACCCGGGCGCAGCTGAAGACCACCTATTACATTGAGGGGGAAAACTATTTCGTAGATAAAGGGACGTCGCTGAATTTTAAGGGCGACTTTCTGCTGGATGGATATTTCGGCGGCAAAACTGCTTTCGAATTACGGGAGCTCAATGTTTCTCTGCGGCCCTTTGACTCGGTTGACCTCAAAGCCGGGCGGCAGGTGTTGACCTGGGGAACCGGGGATTATCTTTTTGTGAATGACTTGTTTCCCAAAGATTATGTGTCGTTCTTTGTCGGAAGGGATGATGAGTATTTGAAAAAACCCTCGGATGCGGTGAAGGTGTCGTTGTTTCAGGACGTCGGAAACCTTGACATGATCGTGATGGCCTTTGAACCTAACACCACCGCTAAGGGTGACCGGCTGTCTTTTTTTAATAGTTTTCAAGGCGGAATCTCCGGGGTGGACTCAGACAGGGATCTGCTGGAGCCGTCGAACCAGCTTTCTAATCTTGAGTATGCATTGAGATATTACCGTAACTTGGGTAGCAATGAAGTTGCCTTGTATTATTTTCGGGGTTTTGATAAGAACCCCAACAGTTATAAAAATGAAGCCAATCGTCAGCTGTTTTACCGCCGGCTGGATGCTTACGGATCAAGTATTCGGGGGCCGTTTGCAAGCGGTATTGGAAATATTGAAGTCGGGTATTATGATTCCCGGGAAGATTCCGATGGAAGAAATCGCCTGATCGAGAATTCCATGTTCAAGGCTTTAGCCGGATATTCGAAAGATCTCGGCAATGACCTGCGAGTGGGAGTTCAATATCAGTATGAACAGCGCTTGGATTACGGGGCTTATAGAAACAATTTACTTCCTGCGGATTATGTGTTTGATCAATACCGGCATGTCCTGACCCAGCGGGTCATAAAACTGTTCCGCAATCAAACCGTGCAGGCATCGCTGTTTAATTTTTATTCCCCTTCTGATAAAGACGGGTATGTGCGTCCGAGCGTGAGTTATGACATCAGCGACCAATGGAAAGCGACCTTGGGGGCCAACATTCCGTGGGGAGAGGATGAGATCACGGAATTCGGGATGATGAAGCAAAATAAAAACGTCTATGTGCGGTTTCGATATAGTTTTTAAGAGGTCATATTTCATTTGGCCGAATTTGTATATGTTCTGAATGCCCTAATTTGACACGATACAACAGGAGGGGGAAATGAATTATACGTTTTTTGCGATCGGATGTTACATCGCGATGCGCTCCATTCAGGTGTTATGTGAAGGAAGAGAACGCGCAAAATGGACGAAGCTTCTTATTCTGCTCGCCGCTATATTTACGCTGTATGCGGCAGTGGCCAGTCTTATTGTTTGGTATCAGGAGATGCCGCTCCTGGGGTTTAGGCCCAATTAAGGAAAATAACATATTGTCGGTAATTGTCTTAGAAAGGAAAAATCATGATCGGATCATTATTGATCGGGGTTGTGTTGGTGGGGGTTGTTGTGTGGCTCTCAATGCCCAAATTGATGTTTAGAACTTGCCGCAGCCGGTTTGGCTTTGAAGAGACCATTAAGAGTTTGGAGCAGTCCATTGTCAATCACGGGTGGGCGCATAAAAGCACCTGGATGATTCATGAGGATCTGAGGAAAAAAGGGGTGGCGGCAGATTTCAGAATTGCCAACCTGGCCTTATGCAAGGCGCTGTATGCGTCAGAGATCTTGAGTGTTCAATCCAACCGTTTTATTGCGTGTTTGATGCCCTGCGCGTTTTCCGTCTGGGAGGCGCGGGACGGCCAGGTCTACGTTTCAAAGATGAACACGACTTTGATGGGAAAAATGTTTGGAGGCGTGATCGCCAAGGTGATGGGGCAGCACGTAGGAAAAGAAGAAGACGCGATTTTGAGTGTGGTCATGGCCTAGGATAGTATGCGAAGGGCGCAGTGAATATTCACTGCGCCCTTGGTCTTTCTACTGATTATGAAGGAAAGTTAAAGCTGATATCCACATCTTTTCGGTCTTCAGCCGAAATCTGGAACAGTTCTTTGGGTTTCATATTCAGCATGTTGGCCACCATCACATCCGGGATCTGCGCGATGCGGATATTGTAGGCGTTCACCGATTCGTTGAACATTTCCCGCCGGTCGGCGATCTGGCTTTCCAGGTAGCTGACTCTCTGCTGCAGCTGATTAAAATTGCTGTTGGCCTTAAGGTCTGGATAGTTTTCCGCTACAGCGAAAAGGTTTTTGAGCAGGCCGCTCAGTTCCCCTTCAGCCTTGGATGAATCAGCCACTGATGAGGCATTGATACAGGCGGTGCGGGCAAGCGTGATCTTCTCGAGCGTTTCGCGTTCATATTTCATGTATCCTTCGCAAACCTTGATCAGTTTAGGAATCTCATCATGGCGCTGTTTTAAGAGCACGTCGATGTTGGCCCAAGACTTGTCGATGTTGCGCGAGAGAACGATCAGGCCGTTGTAGATCGTCACAAAATACATGATGCTTCCAAGGATCAAGAGAAGAAAAACAGCAAAAACAATAATTCCCATAGGTGTATCCTTTCGTGTTTTAAAAGAGGTTAAAGCGAAGCACTAAAATGAGCAGTCCGATGATCACGCCGGCCGCTCCTCCGTAAATCCCCAATCCGCATTGCCAGTTCAGTTTGGTTAGAAGTTCTTTTTGTCCTCTATCTGAAATCATAAAGATCCGGCTGTTGGGGTTGAAGGCGATGACGATGTCTGTCTGCTCTTGATGCGTTGAGGCCTTTTGGGCAAGGTCTTCGAGGAGCTTGTGCTCCAGCCCGGTGACCGCCAGGTCCCATTCTTCCTGGCTGATCTCGCCGTCTTTGTTCAGGTCAAACTGCAGCATGAGGTCTTTATCTTTTTTCACCTCTTCAAGGAGCTGGCGCAATTTGTTCTGCTGTTCTTGCAGGAAATTTTGATTCTTTTGGGCGAACCCCAGCACGTAGGTTGTTTCATCGGGTTGAATATGCCATTCGGTAAAACGCAGGCGCCGTGCAAATCCGAACAATCCTCGGGGCTTGCAGTCGGAACTGGTTAAAAAATGTTCGATCTGTGAACTCATGTGTTCAGTCTGGAACTTTTGATTAATGAGCATTTCCGCTTTGGCCGGTGCGACCAGGACGCGGCCGGTTTCATCCTTCAAATAGAAGGGAGAGGCCGCGCTGTCACCCTTGGAGATTGTGACCCAGCGGGAACTGTTTTTGCTTGAGCGGTATTCTTCGATTCGATATTTATAATAAACACAGGGAGAATTGCTGAATGGCCCCGTAAGCGGGCGTTGATAAGGTTCGGCTTGACCGATGAGCTCTACTTCTCCCATGGCCATACCGCGGACCGTGGACGTAGGGATGTTTTCGATCATGCGTTTGCGTTTGAGGCGGTTGAAGCCAAAGAAAAACCCGACAACCCCGCCAATGACCATGAACAGCCCAAGGGTTGCCGGATCATCATCCGATGAATTATAGGTTGAGTAAAGTAGGAGCATCGTATTTTTGAATTCCACGATATTATAGAAAAGTTCTTTTGAGAATGAAAGTGTTTTCCTATTTTTTTGGAGGGCCTGGCGGAGCGTGTTTTATGAAAGAAACCCTCTCGTGATGTGTTTTTTCTGACACCATTTGACACCTCATTTTAAGTTTGCTATTCTACCTTATCTTATTAAATATATAGAAGGAGTGTATATGTCAGTGGAAAAGTCGGTTGATCAATCCTGGAAAGAACATTCCAATCAAGAAAAAGAGGTGTATGACCATCACATGGCGGATTTGCCGGAATTTAATTTTAAGGCCTACATTACCAGCCTTTCCATGCAGGCGTTGATTTTTCTGGGAATCATCGGCAACCCGATGAACGACAATCAGGTTGAGGTTGATCTGCCCCAGGCGCGTCTTCTCATAGATACACTGGCGATTCTGAAAGAAAAAACCAAAGGCAATCTTGCGAAAGACGAAGAAGACCTTTTGAACGCGTCGGTCTATGAGCTCCAACTGAAATATGTGGAGATCGTGAATGAGTCACAAAATAAGGGGAGCGTGATTCATGGATCCTAAGCTTTTAGAAATTCTGGCATGCCCGAGCTGTCATGGGGATTTGGCCCAAAAGGACCAATCATTACTGTGTGAAGGATGCGGGTTAAACTATCGTATCGATGACGGAATTCCGATTCTTCTTATTGAAGAAGCTACGCGATCAAAGGAGATTTGATTATGTCGAAAGTTCTGGTTATTCACGGTCCTAATTTAAACCTTTTGGGAGAACGTGAAAAAAATATTTATGGCGACATGACGCTTGAGGGCATTAATGAATGTTTGAAAGAATTGGCGTCAGATTCAGATATTGAATTGGAGATTTTACAGTCCAACCATGAAGGGGACATTGTGGATAAGATCGGTCAGGCAAAAAAGCAAGGGTTTGCTGCGATCTTGATCAATCCTGCGGCCTACACCCACACGAGCGTGGCCATTCGCGATGCGGTGGCTGCCGTTGAATTGCCGACAGTGGAAGTTCATTTATCGAATATTCATGCGCGCGAAGAATTCCGTCAGAAGTCTTTGATCGCTCCGGTTGCCTACGGACAGATCAGCGGATTTGGGGTTGATAGTTATATTCTGGGACTTGAGGCAATTATTGGATTAATTTCATAAAATATAAGGTCAACATAAGCCAATCCATTGATCTTGAGAGGGTTGGTTTTTCTGTTTTTTTCCATGTCTTATACGCGTATTCAAAAATTCCGTCGATGCTTTTCGAAAAGAAATCTTGATGCCTATTTAGTCGTGCATGATGCGGATATCCGGTATTTGACCGGGTTTCATGCCCAGGAATCCTGGCTTCTGGTGGATTGTGCGCGAGCTTATTTTTTTACCGATTCCCGTTATGCTCAGGAAGCCCGGAAACATTTAAAAGGGATCACGGTAAAAGAGAGCCGGCAGCCGTTACGTAAAGAGTTGTGCCAGTGGATCGCGGGACGGTCTTTGAAGCGGATCGGTTTTGATGAGAGGCATTTCAGTGTTTTCGCTTTGAAGGAGCTGAAAGCCTATATGCCTAAGGGCGTGCGCTTGATTGCCATGAACGGCGTGCTGGAAAGATTGAGGATTCTTAAGGATCCTGGAGAATTAGCTGAAATCAAACACGCCCTGGCTTTGAATATAAAGGCCTATCAGTATCTCAGGCGGGTGCTTCATCCCGGAATGAGGGAGCGGGATGTGCTTGCAAAGCTTTCGGATTTTTCCCGCAAACACAATATTGAGTTTGCCTTTAATCCTATTATTGCTTCGGGACCAAATTCGACTTTTCCCCATGCGCAGATTACGGACCGCCGGATTCTTGCCAAGGATATTTTACTCGTTGACATGGGCATGGAAATAAATGGATATAAGTCTGACTTGACACGTATTTTTGTTTTCGGTACAATAGCTCCTTCTGTCGAACGGGTTTATCGGGCTGTCTATGAGGCTCAGCAAGAAGCCTTGAAGGGCATTAAAGATGGCGTATTGGTTTCGGCGGTGGATGAAGCAGCACGAAAGTCTTTGAAAAAACAAGGGTTAGAGAAACATTTCACGCATTCATTGGGCCATGGGGTGGGGCTTGAGATCCATGAGCCGCCACGGCTTTCCGTGAAAAGTCCCGAGCGTCTGCAGGCGGGAATGGTTGTGACGGTTGAGCCGGGTGTTTATTTGAAGAACAAATTCGGTATTCGTATTGAAGATATGGTTTTGGTTACAGATCACGGATGTGAGGTTTTAAGTCAGTCACTGCTTTCGTCACATCCTTTTTTATTGAAATAAGTAAATAGTATTAGAAGGGATCCGATGACAATCACAATCAATCAACTTACAACTGGGCAGGGATTAAAGATTGACGGGGAAATTTATATGGTGGTGGACTATACCCATGTTAAGCCCGGCAAAGGAAGCGCGTTTGCCCGTGTAAAGGTCAAAAATATTAAAACAGATGCGGTTTTGGAGAGGACTTTTAAAACAGCAGATAAGCTTGATGATGTTATGCTGGAAGAACATAAAATGCAGTTTTTGTATCATTCTGGAGATTCATTTCATTTAATGAATTTAGGCAGCTATGAACAAAGCGAGATTTCAGCGGACATGGTTGGGGATGCGGCGAAGTTTCTGTTGGAAAATCTTGAAATTATTGGGCTTGTGTATGAGAATAAGACGTTAAGAATTGTTTTGCCGAACTTTATTGAAGCAGAAATCACTTACGCAGAACCGGGCGTTAAGGGTGATTCTTCGCGCGCTGGAACAAAACCAGCGCAGATTGAAACAGGCGCCATGGTTCAGGTCCCGTTATTTATTAACCAGGGAGATTGGATACGCATTGATACTCGAAACGGTCAATATGTTGAAAGGATTCAGAAATGAACTTGAAGGAAATTAAGGAAATTCTTAAGTTGATGAAAGAAAACGAGCTTTCAGAAGTCGAAGTCGAACGGGAGGGTTCCAGGTTGAAGATGAAAAAATTTGGAAGCGATGTTCAGATGGCTCCGGTTTATCATCAGCCTCCTCTTGTTTCAGCGTCCGCGCCTGGCATTTCATCCGCAGCGGAGGAATCCGCGGCTCCTGTCGCGAAAGCGACGAACACCGTTGAGATTACATCTCCGATGGTCGGAACATTCTATCGGGCTCCGTCGCCGGAATCTCCTGCATATGCGGATGTCGGTCAAGTCATTGAAATCGGGCAAGTTGTGTGCATCATTGAAGCGATGAAACTTATGAATGAGATCAAAGCGGAGGTGCGCGGGAAAGTTGTGGAAATTCTAGTCAACAATGCTGAACCGGTTGAATTCGGCCAGCCGCTTTTTTTGATTGAACCAGCTTAACGGAAGTCTGGATTTTGTAAGGGTTAGGTTTCGCTTGAAAGGTGGGAGGCCTAATAAGACTCGTCATGAATAGAACTCTAAGATTGGTTAATATATGTTTTCAAAAATTTTAATTGCGAATCGGGGCGAGATCGCCCTGAGAATTATCCGGGCTTGCCGTGAGATGGGGATTCAAACGGTGGCAGTATTTTCGGAAGCTGACAGCAAATCTTCACATGTCCGGTTTGCCGATGAGGCGGTGTGCATCGGTCCTGCCAAAAGCTCTCTGAGCTATTTGAATATTCCGGCCATTATTTCAGCCGCTGAGATTATGGATGTGGAAGCGATCCATCCGGGGTATGGGTTTCTGGCGGAAAATGCGCATTTTGCTGAAATCTGTGAATCGTGCCATATCCGTTTTATCGGACCATCACCGGAAACCATTCGTCTGATGGGGGACAAGATCCAGGCTCGGGAGACCGTGCGTAAAGTGGGCGTTCCATTAACTCCCGGAGGTAAGGGTGTGGTTGTCGATGAAAAAGAAGCTCTGAAAATTGCCAACAGCATTAAATACCCGATCATTATTAAGGCTGCGGCAGGCGGCGGCGGGAAGGGCATGCGGGTCTGTCATAACGACATGACGCTGATGGGTGCTTTTGCGATGGCCCGTTCTGAGGCAGAGGCGAATTTTGGGAATTCCGCTGTGTATATCGAAAAATATTTGACAGAGCCCCGCCATATTGAGTTTCAGATCTTGGCAGACAGCCACGGAAATGTCGTTCATCTCGGTGAACGGGATTGCAGCATTCAGCGTCGGCATCAAAAACTGATCGAAGAGTCGCCTTCACCGGCATTGACAAAGTCTTTGCGCAAGAAAATGGGCGATGCAGCGGTGAAAGTTGCCAAAGCTGCGAATTATGAGGGGGTTGGGACCATCGAATTTTTGCTGGACTCCACCGGCGAGTTCTATTTTATGGAGATGAATACGCGTATTCAGGTTGAGCATCCGGTGACGGAAATGGTCACCGGGATCGACCTGGTCAAAGAACAGATCAAGGTTGCGGCGGGCGAAAAACTGCCCTTCAAGCAAGAGGATATCCGTTTTGAAGGAGCAGCCATTGAATGCCGTATTAACGCGGAAGATCCGGCTAATAATTTTATGCCGTGTCCCGGGAAGATCGAGGATCTGAATCTTCCGGGAGGCCGTGGCGTGCGCATCGATTCACATATCTATCCGGGTTATACGATCAGCCCGCATTATGATTCGATGATCGCGAAATTAATTACCTACGGGAAGGACCGTAAAGAGGCGATTCGTATTATGCGGCGTGCATTAGATGAGTTTTATGTCGCTCCGATCAAGACAACGATCGGTCTGCATTTAGAAGTTTTAAATCATCCGATGTTTATTAAGGGAGAATTTTCTACAAATTTTCTGGAAAAATACATGAAGAAATGAGCTGGAGGCGTAAGAATGAGTGAGATTAAAAATGTTGATTTGGGATCTGTAAAAATTCACAAGAAGGTGATCGCTGATATCGTTGCCAATGCGGTGGCGGGGGTCAAGGGGATCCGTCTTATTAAACCAAATATGGCCGATCAGTTGCTCAGGATTATCGGCCTCTACGCACAGTCGGCGATCAATGTTGATATCGAGAAGACCGGCCAGGTTTCGGTTCATGTGCGCGTGTGTGTTGATTATGGTCTGCGCATTCCGGATGTCGCCATTCAAGCTCAAGATGCTATTCGGGAGGCCATTGAACAAACAGTTGATATCGATTTAAAAGATGTCAATGTCAATATCCATGGGATAGAGAGGGGGGATCAATGAAACTGATGGTCCGATTAGGCGTGATGTTTTATTGTGTGGTGACGATGCTGGTGGCATGTTTTTTGATTATGATTGCGCTGAAACTGATGCCGTTTGATGAAATGGTTGTGATCCTGGCGGGCATCAACGACAATCTTCAGGTTCGTTTGATCATGGGTTTAGTGGCTTTGATTTTGGTCCTCAAAGCGTATACGTTTGCTAAAGTGATTTATGGGGATCAGCAAAAGGGAAAAAACATTGCTTTTGATAATCCTGAAGGCCGGGTTTTTGTTTCGTTGGTGGCTTTGGAAGATCTTGTGCGCCGGGAACTTTCTTCGTTGGAAGAAGTTAAAGAAGTGCGGGCATCTGTTTTGGCAAAGAAAAACGGAGATCTTTATATTCAGTCGCGGGTCGCCTTGAACGGGGATATTAATATTCCGGAAGTGACCTCCAGGCTGCAGAGCATTATCAAATCGAAAATTCAGAATATGATCGGAGCTGAATTGGGTGTTGAAGTTGATGTGGATGTTGTGAAGATCGTGCCGCGCAGTAAAGACAAGAAAATGAAAGTGGCTGAAGTTTCCAGTGAGGCGGCCAAACCGAATGTTCCTTTTGAAGGTTATCGGGCGTAAGAAGCAACGATGAGTTTGCTGGGGGCGTGAATAGAGAATAGTCAGACAGGGCATAAACATTGTTTGAACCCTTATTAAGGTGGCGACTATGAAGAAAATTGGGATTCTTACAGGCGGGGCGGATTGTCCGGGATTAAATTCGGTGATTCGTGCGGTTGTCCGTAAGGGCATGTTTGAGGGGTATGTCGTGACCGGGATAAAGAATGGATGGGAAGGGCTGATCGAGAATGACATGAGGATCTTGGATCCGCGCATGACATCCGGCATCTTGGATAAGGGCGGTACGATTTTGGGAACAAGCCGTATTAATCCTTTGGAGAATCCCAGCAATGTTACGGCTATTGCTGAAAATTATAAACGCAGCGGTATTGATGCCCTCATCGCTGTCGGCGGAGAACAGACGTTATCCATTGCGCTCGATTTATATCAAAAGGGGCATATCAAAGTGATCGGTGTTCCGAAATCCATTGACAACGCTCTTTCGGGAACGGAGTATGCCTTTGGGTTTGACACGGCGGTTAATATTGCAACGGAGTGTATTGACCGGCTGCATACGACAGCTGAAAGTCATCATCGGATTATTGTTATTGAAGTTATGGGACGGTATACGGGCTGGATCGCTTTAGAGTCAGGGATTGCCGGCGGAGCGGATGTGATCTTGATTCCTGAAATAGAATCTGATCTTGATGCTGTGTGTCTGGATTTAACTGCCCGTCATCGCCGCGGAAAAACGTTCAGCATTGTCGTGGTGGCGGAAGGGGCGAGGATCAAAGGTTTTTCTCCGGAAGAGATCGCTAAAAGAATAAGCCATTACCGTTTCGGAGGTATTGGAGAATTTGTAGCTGAGAGAATCGAAAAAAACACCGGTTATGAAACACGCGTGAGTGTTTTGGGCCATATTCAACGCGGAGGGGTTCCGACCGCCTATGACCGTATTATTGGGACGCAGTTTGGGGTCAAGGCCGTTGATCTTGCCAAAGAACAGAAATTCGGGCAAATGGTCAGTTTGAAGCACAGCAAGCTGGGTTCTGTGGATATTGAAAAAGCGATAAAGAAGCGCAAGACCATCGATATGGATCTTTATAATGTTGCGTCGGTCTTTTTTGCTCATTAAAGGGGTAGTGGTATGAACGATCGCATTCAAGATATTGTTCAGGACAGTATTCGGGTCACAGAAGCGGCGTTTGCGCAGAACATGGAGAATATTGAAACTGCCATTGCAATGATTTCGGATTGTTTTAAGAACGGGCAGAAACTTCTCATTTGCGGCAACGGAGGTTCAGCTGCAGATAGCCAGCACATTGCCGCAGAGTTTGTTGGTCGTTTTCAGAAAGAGCGCAGGGCATTGGCTGCCATCGCGCTCACGACAGACACCTCAATCCTAACCTGTTTATCCAATGATTATCAGTTTGATTGTGTTTTTTCCCGTCAAGTCGAGGCGATTGGAGCGCCGGGTGATGTTTTTTTAGGGCTTTCTACCAGCGGTCATTCTCAAAATGTGATTCAGGCTGTTCAAGCCGCTCAAGCAAAGGGCATGAGGACGATCGCGCTGACTGGAGAGGGAGGCGGACGTTTGGCGGAGGTGGTCGAACTGTGTCTGGCCGTACCTTCCAAGGTCACGGCGCGAGTTCAAGAGGCGCATATAACGATTGCACATGCGATCTGTGAGTTGGTCGAAGAACAATTTTAAAACAATGATAAATTCTAAGAACAAGATCGTCACTCTTGCGACGTTGAAACGAAAGCTGGCTGTTTTACGCAAAGAACAGCGGGTGATTGCGTTTACCAACGGGTGTTTTGATATTCTGCATTATGGTCATGTGAGCTATTTGGAACAGGCCAAGCAGAACGATCGGGTTTTGATCGTTGGCTTAAATAGCGATTGTTCCGTGCGAAAGATTAAAGGGCCACAGAGGCCGGTGAATTCTCAATTAGACCGCGCCGGGGTTTTGGCAGCGCTGGCCTGCGTAGATTTTATAACGATCTTTGACGAAGAAACTCCGTATGAACTGATTCGGGCGGTCCGGCCGGATGTTTTGATCAAAGGTGCGGATTGGAAGGGAAAGACAGTGGCCGGGGCAGACCTTGTCGATCGGGTTGAGCTGATCAAGTATGTCCCGAATTTATCAACGACGCGCATTATCGGTAAAATTCAGAAGAGTGCCAAAAACCATTGATCAGAAAATTTTTCGTGTCTTGGATGCCAACTTCAATCGGGCCAAGGAAGGCTTGAGGGTTTGCGAGGACATTTCCCGGTTTGTGTGCGATGAGGCGGGCTGGACACGGTTTTTAAAAAGCGTGAGGCATTCTTTAACGGATATTCAGAAATCTTTGAGCCGTGGGGCATTGCTTAAGAACCGTGATAGTGTTGGTGATGTTGGAAAATCCTCTTCAGTAACTGAGTTTCGACGCAAAGATGTACGGGATATTTTTTTTGCCAATATGCAGCGCGTTAAGGAATCCATACGGGTTTTGGAAGAATTCATGAAGCTGGTGAACAGAAAAAAAGCGCAGGATTTGAAAAGCGCGCGCTATAAAATTTATGATTTTGAACGCAAAGTCCAGGAAAAGTTTTCGTTTTGAAAGCGTGGTTTTTCTGGTATAATTTTGTAATTCTTATGAATAATATTATGAATATGTTGTCCCGTGCAAAGGTCTATGTTGTTTTAGATCGCGCGATCGCGGATTATAGAAAGCTGTTTGATGTGTTGAAATTTTGTGTGGATGCCGGAGCAGACATTGTTCAACTGCGTGATAAGAACGGATCGGCGAAAGAGATTTTCTCGTTTGTGCGCGATGCATTATATTTAACGCGAGGAAAACTGCTGTTCATTGTCAATGATCGATTGGATATTGCCTTGGCCGCTGGATGTGATGGGGTTCACTTGGGCCAGGACGATCTTCCTGTTGCGGAGGCCCGCAGAATCGCGGGAGCCGGGTTGGTCATTGGCACTTCATGCCAGACGATTGAACATCTTTATCAGGCTGAAGCTGCCGGAGCGGATTATGTCGGGTTTGGTTCTGTTTTTAAGACGTTGACGAAACCCCAACGTAGTCCGATGCCGTTAGAGGTGCTTAAATCTGCAGGGGCTCAATCACACATTCCGGTTTTTCCAATTGGGGGAATTACGTTGGACAATATTGACCAGGTGACGGCGTTAGGCATCAATCGAGTCGCTGTGACAAGGGCTGTTTGTTTGAGTGATGATGCGGGATCCGTTATTCGGTCATTCCGAAGCAAGCTGTCAAATCGCATGACGAACGATCAAGAGTGCTCATAGTGAAGACTTTTTGTGATAGAAGAGAAAATTTTTGCGAGGGTAATTCAGGGGTAGAATTCCAGCTTCCCAAGCTGGCTACGCGGGTTCGATTCCCGTCCCTCGCTCCATTTTTCGTGGAGAGCCGTTCTCTGAAAAATATTTTATCAATCGTGGTTCTGCTGAGTGCTGTTGTTGGCGGATGTGCTCCGGTGATTTATCAGCCCGGTGAATATTATGGTTATCGGCCGCAGGGCATTTATCATACGGTGGAAAGGGAACAGACGCTTTGGCAGATCGCGCAGGTCTATCATGTGGAACTCGAGGAAATTATTAAGGCCAATCAGATTGCCGATGTCGCGAATATTAAGGTTGGGCAGAAGATCTTTATTCCCCGGGCAGAACGGTCTTTGGATCTTGATGTGCGTAGTGCAGATCCTGACCGTTTGAAATTTGCATGGCCGGTTGAAGGTGACGTGGTCGGTTTTTTTAGCGGGACGTCCCCGCATTTCAGTAAGGGCATCAAGATTCGAGCTCCCGAAAAATCACCGGTGAGGTCTTCGCGGGCAGGGCGGGTCGTGCTGGCGGATTATCTGACGGGTTATGGTCAGGTCGTGATTGTGGATCATCAGGACGGATTTATGACGGTTTATGCCCGCACGGCGCGTCTGACAGCGCGTTTGAATGATTATGTTTCTAAGGGTGATAAGCTGGCGGAGATTTCGGAGACAGACGGGAATTCTTTTTTGTATTTTGAAGTTCGCAAAGATGGGGTTGCTGATAATCCATTGTTTTATTTGCCGAAACGGTAGGGGCGTATTTTATGGTCATGATCGGGTTGGATAAATTTTACGGGCGCGAAGATATTTTAGGGCTTCTCAAAAAGCGTGTTTTGGATTTCAAGGATGGGTATCGTCAGAATATCGCGCTGTTGGGTGAACGATATATCGGGAAAACCAGCGTTCTCCATAAATTTTTGGATAGTTTGGAACAGCGAAGCATTATTTCGGTTTTTGTTGATCTGGAAAATCTGGATATTGGGCAATTTTGTGAAAAAGTCGCGTCCTCGTTATTGTATCAATTCTTAAAATCCCGCGGTCAATCGCCTCATGAAGATCTCAAGCTCTTACTCGAAAGCGCGCAGGATGTGACGCCTGACACGGTGAAAAGTGTGCGGCGCATACAAGCTCATTTGTCGCATGGCCGTCAAGCGGATGCCTATCGGGACGTGATTGCTTTGCCCCAAGTCTTTTCTTCTGAAACGGGTTTATTTTGTGTCCTGGTGCTTGATGAGTTTCACGCGCTTGATGATTGGGGAATTCCAGATGTGTATCGGGATCTGGGGAAAACAATCATGACTCAAAAACAGTGTTTATACATTGTATCCTCGTCGTTGCCGAGCGTGGCCGAGATCATTCTTTCAGAAAAGCTTTCTTTGCTGTTCGGAAATTTTGAAATTCGCCGCGTTGATCCATTCTCAATCCGCACCTGTCAGGAATTTATTAAGGCCCATCTTCAAGGCATTCAGCTCGGTGATTCCTTGCGGGATTTCTTGATTGATTTTACCGGGCGAAGGCCTCTTTATTTGAAGCTGGTGTGTCATGAATTGCGTACATATTGCAGCCTGCATGGCCAAACGGAAGTGTTCGTGCCGGTTTTGACCGAGGCTATCAAGGGGGTTCTCTTTAATCATTGGGGAGTTCTCAGCCGGCATTTTGATCTTTTTATGGACGCACTGTGTCTGAAGGGTAATGTTATGAATGCCCGCATTCTTTTGGTTTTGGCTAACGGGAAACAAAAAGCGAAAGATATTGCGCACCTCATGAATATGAAGCTGTCACAGATTTCTCCGCGAATCAGCCGTCTGATCGAGGTGGGGTATGTCGTAAAAAATGGAAAGCTTTTTTATATTGATGACCGCTTGTTCCGGTACTGGCTGAAGTTTGTTTTTTATAAGCGTCAACAGATGATCGAGTGCAGCCTTGAGCGCCAAATGAAAGAGTTTGAGACGGAGTTTGGTCAGATCGTTGAGAGTTTCCAGGTGGCGAACAAAAAGGATGTCCAGGCGCGCATTATTGAACTGTTCAATTGTTTTGATGATGAGGCAGTTCAGATGAACGGCCGGAGGTATAAGCTGCCTGTTTTTGATAGGATGTCTTCCCTGAAGAAGCTTGACGGCTCTCCGGATTCGTTTGCGTTTATCGATGCGCACACATCATCCGGAAATTGGTGCGTTTTTTTGACCCGTCGCTCTGTTCAGGAGCAGGAAATTGCGAACATTGCAGCCCATTTAAAGAAGCGCAATCGAAAGCTGGAACGCTGCGTGCTGATTGCATTGGAAGACTTAGATGAGAATGTCCGTGTTCGGGCTCTTCAGGAGCGGATGTGGATTTGGAATGAGAGTGAATTGAACACACTCTTAAATTTATACGGTCAATCCTATATTGTTTAAGGACGGTACCATGAAGATTGGTGTTGTTGCGGATACGCATTCCAAGAAACTCCCGTTACAGTTGGTCAGGGATTTTAAGGAGGTCGCTTTTATTATTCAGGCCGGTGATATGTGTGATGAATCGGGCTTGAGACAATTGCTGGAGATCGCCGAGGTGAAGGGTGTCTGCGGCAACATGGATGATGAAAAAATCGGAAAAAAATTTCCCCATCGCTGTATCCTGACCTGTGGAGGCTGCCGGATCGGTGTTGTGCATGGCCGGGGGCCTAAGGACCAGGTTGTGAAATTTGTGCAAGAGGAGTTCCGCGATGAGAAGGTCGATATCGTTATTTTCGGACACACGCATGAGCCGTTCAATGAACGGATTGGGTCCGTTTTGTATTTCAACCCTGGAAGCCCAACCGATGAAATATTCGCCCCGTATCGATCGTATGGAATGTTAGAAGTTTTGGGGAAAGACGTTCAGGCTAGAATTATTAAGGTGGAGAATCATGGATAAATTGTGGGCGCCCTGGAGAAGTCAGTATTTGACAATAATCGGCGATCAAAAGACGAAGAAAAAGGGATGTCTGTTTTGCCGCATCGCGCAGGAAAACACGGATTTAAAGAATGCGGTTTTTGTGCGGTGGACGCATTGTTATGCGGTTTTAAACATTTATCCGTACAATAACGGGCATTCGTTGATCGTGCCTTATCGTCATGTCCGGGATCTTTCTCAATTGAAACAGGAAGAGCGGTTGGAGCTTTTTGATCTGATGGAATATGTCAAAGGACTGCTGGTCCGCGAGTTGAAGCCGGATGGGTTTAATATTGGCATGAATATCGGCAAGGCGGCTGGGGCCGGAGTGCCCGGTCATATTCATATGCACATTGTTCCGCGTTGGTCAGGCGATATCAATTTCATGCCGGTGATCTGTCAGACAAAAGTCATTTCACAATCTCTGAAAGAATTGTATAAGAGGTTGGCGTCGGCGCACAGGGTCTGTGAAAAAGCTAAGAAAGGGTGATATGCTCAGCAGGCAGGATTTTGAACATCTGGAAGAACAAAATTTAGCTCCGTATGCCATGTGCAGCAGTCAGACGTTGGGGCGTGATTATGATGAGCCGGCACATCCTTTCCGCACTTGTTATCAGCGCGACCGAGACCGGATTGTTCATTCGGCAGCGTTTCGTCGGTTGGAATATAAAACTCAGGTTTTTGTGATTTTTGAAGGAGATTATTATCGAACCCGCTTGACGCATACGATTGAAGTGGCGCAGATCGGCCGATCAGTCGGACGAACCCTGCAGCTGAATGAGGATCTGGTCGAGGCGATCGCGCTTGCGCATGACCTGGGGCATCCGCCGTTCGGGCATGCCGGGGAAGAGGCCTTGGACAGAATTATGAAAGATGGCGGCGCTCAGGGGTTTAATCACAATTTAAGAAGTTTCGAGATCGTCACACGATTTGAAAAGCGTTATCCGGATTTTGACGGTTTGAATTTAACGCATGAGGTTTTGGTCGGCATTTTAAAACATCAAACGGATTATGATGAGGCGGGCTTTTTAGAAAAATACCGGGATGAGGGTCCAACGCTGGAGGCGCAGGTGGTGGATTGCGCGGATTCATTGGCCTATCTCAATCATGATGTCGATGACGGCCTGAAATCCGGCTGTATTTCCGTGGAAGATTTGATGGCGAGTGAATTGTGGAAAATGGCTATTGACCATTTGGGGGATACGGTCCGGGTCAATGATCTGGACATGCTGCGTTACCAAGTTGTCAAGGCTTTGATTGATATGCAGGTTCGCGATCTGATCGCTCATACCGATACGCGTCTTAAAGAATTAAACTTTAAGAATGTGGAGGAAGTTAAAAAGCATAGGGGTGAGATTATCGGGTTTAGCCATGCCATGCGGGCCTTGCGCGATGAGCTTCAGGATCTGTTGAACCGAAAACTGTATCATCATTACCGTGTCTTGAGGATGACGTCCAAGGCCAAACGGGTTTTAAACGATTTATTTCAGGTGTATATTCATGAGCCGTTTCAGCTGCCTCCGGATGTGTTTCCGCGCAATCGGGAGTGTGCGGAGATTGAGAAGTGCGAGATCATCTGCAATCACATTGCCGGCATGACCGACCGGGCAGCCTTGGATGAGCATAAGCGTTTCTTTAATGCATATACAAAAGTTTAGGGTTGCACATTCGTTAAAGCATCCTAAAATATTCATAATGAATCTGACAACCTCGCAAAAATATCATAAGGTTCTTTCGGCCGTTCACATGGTGTATCGGCTTGTGAATTCCACCTTTAATGTGAAAGAGCTTTCGTTGCGGTTAACGAGGCTTTTGTGTCAATTTATTAAGGCCCATTCTGCGCGGGTTTTTATTTTAGACCCGGAGAAAAAGAAGGTGGTGATGGTGGCCATCTTCAATAATAAAATTAACATTCTTTGGGAAAAGAAAATCGAGCTTGCGCAGATTTCACAGAAAGAATTACGCGCGACCGAAGGGTATTCGATTTTTGAACCGAGATTGCTGGGTTTGCCGTTGGTGGCGGATGACATCGTTGGTGCTATTTTTGTCAAACGCACGTCAAAGTCTCCGGCCTTCACCGAATTTGATCAGGAACTGCTGGCGGTGATCGGTGAACAGGCGGTCACCGCGTTACGGTATTTACAGCTTTCAGGACAGCAGCAGCAAACGATTTTGAGCAGCATTAAATTGATTGGCACGCTTCTTCAGAAGCAGGGTCCGTTGGCGTACAAACATGCGCCGGTATATTTCAGCGTCGCCAACGCGTTGGCAGAGCAGATGCATGTGAGTCAAAAAGGGATTGAGAATTTATATTATGCCAGTGTTCTGCAGGGTGCGGGCGCCTTGGATATTCCCTATGATGTTTTAGCGAAGAAAAGTCAATTGACTCCGGAAGAATTTAAGGTGATCCGGGATATGCCTTCGCGCAGTGCTGCCCTGATTCGGCCGGTTCAGTTTTTGAAACCGGTTTTGCCGATTATCTTATATCATCATGAGAAGTATGATGGAACAGGATATCCGTCGGGCTTGAAAAAGGAACAGATTCCGTTAGGGGCGCGCATTATGGCGGTGGTGGATGCTTTTGAAGCGATGATCCAGGGCCGGCCGTACCGGAAGAAGCTTACCGTTCAGGAAGCTGTTGAGGAATTAAAACAGAATAGCGGAACACAGTTTGATCCTAAAATAGTGGCGGCTTTTTGCGGCCTTTATAAGGATCGTCGATTCCGGAATTTTCTTTTTCAAATGCGTAAAGGTGATTAAAATGATGTTACGAAGGCAGTCACAGTTTGAGCTTTTTCCAGGGGCTCCCGGGGCATCGCCGCACAAGGAAAAGTCTCAGTTTTCCTTTCAGGCCTGGGCTTTGACCGTAGAAAATATGGTGGTGGTGTGTGTTGTTTTTCTGATGGCATTGATTATCGCGTTTGCTTTTGGGGTTGAACAGGGCAAGCGCCTGCAGATTTCCCAAGCCGACAGTGTTGCCGTTCCGGAAGTGTCTTTAAAAAGCACACAACCGTCTGTTGTTCAGCAGGTTGAGGAGCCGGTGATTTCTGCGGCCGCCGTTGATCCGGTGGGTGCCGCAAAGATGGTGATAGCAAAGACAGCTGAGGATGATTTTCTAAAAAATGCTGAAAAAGGGGCGGATGCGGAGAAAAGTGTTGACAAAACGCCTTCTTTAGACACAATACATACTATTCAAGTTGCATCATTTCAACAGCAGGAACGGGCAGACCGTGAGGCTGGAACGCTTGTAAAAAAGGGATTTGATGCATTTGTGGTCAAGAAGGGGAGCTATTATATTGTTTGTGTCGGTAAATATAATGAGCGCTCTCAGGCCATGCGGACGTTTAAGGATATGAGAAAAATCTATAAGGATTGTTTAATAAGGAGTTTGTAAAGATGTCATTACATCCATCACTCAAAGTTGATACGGCGGGTGCTCAACAAAGAACGGTTTTGACGCGTATTGAGCGCATCAAAGATCTGATGAAAAAGGGAACCTGGAAAGAAAATCAGGATGTACTGTCTTTACCAAAGACTAAGATCCTGAGAGTGAAAGCTAAACGAAAAGCCGCAAAAGAAGAAGCGGAAGGTGCTGCAGCTGCGCCGGCACCTGCTAAGGATGCTAAAGCGGCTAAAGCAACTAAACCGGCAAAATAAAACAGTATTCCGATTATGATGAAGTGCTACGTCCTTATTGGTATGGTCAGTGTATTTTTTTGGGGAGCCATGTCAGGAAGTGTGAGTGCGCAGTCTCCTACCGAGGAAACATTTCCGTTTGTTGGTGTGATCAATGTTAAACTTGCCAATATCCGTGCCGGCCAAGCGAAGGGATTCGAATCTGTTGCTCAGGTCAAGCAGGGCGATGAACTTGTGGTGATCGGCCGCAGTTTCAGCTGGTATGAAGTTCGTTTGCCGCAGACGGTGTCATGTTATGTCCATAGTGATTTCATAAAATATTTAAGAGATGGTGTGGGTGAGGTTTTGGGGAAAAAAGTGAATGTTCGAGCACAGCCCAAGACAGCTTCGGCGGTTTTAGGTCAGCTTTCCTCCCCTGCAATGGTTATGATTTTAGGACGGGAGTCCGAGGGCTGGTATCGCATTGAGCCGATGTCCGGCGTATCCGGATGGATCAAGGCGGAACTGTTGGATTTTCGTTCCTTGAATGTTCCTTCTGAAAAAGTTGTGGAGTTGCCGAGCCGCAATATTTATGAAGTGAAACGGCAACAAGACGTTGAGGTTGTTGAAGAGCGCCAGGAAAAGCTGCAGGAGTTTGAAAAGAAAAAGCAGGAGGCTCTGGTTATTAAAGGAACGCTCAAGGCGCTTGATCCGGTCTTCAATGAAACCGTTCGGCATAGACTGGAAGCCGACGGAGGACAGGTTTTCTATCTTCAGGGATACCGCAGTGTTTTGGATGGATTTTTAAATCTTCGTGTTCAGATTCAAGGCATTCCCCAGTCAGAAGTTCAGGCTGATCAGCCGATTCTTTTGGTGACACAAGTTCAACTCGTATTATAATTAAGATATATTTTTCGATGCTCTCTATTAAGGGTGAGGACGTTTATGCTGGATCATGCGCTTTTATTCGGAATTGTCATCATGGCGATTGTGTGTCATGAGGTGGCTCATGGGTTAGTTGCCTTTTGGCTGGGAGATGAAACAGCGAAACGCTCGGGCCGGTTGACGTTGAATCCGTTGAAACACATTGATTTGATCGGCACGATTTTAGTTCCGTTTGCGCTTCGTTTATTGAATCTTTTTCCAATTGGATGGGCGAAGCCCGTGCCGGTGAATTTTCACAACCTCCGGCGCCCTAAGCGGGATATGGTTCTTGTCACAGCGGCCGGCCCCGGGACAAATTTTCTTTTGGCGGTATTGGCTGCCGGGTTGGTTCATACTGCGGTTTTTCCGGCCCGTGTCGAGGAGTTTTTTTGTTATGCGGTTGGGATCAATCTGGTTTTGGCGTTGTTCAACACGCTGCCTATTCCGCCGTTAGATGGGTCGAAGATTTTAATGGGAATGCTTCCGAATCATTTTGCTTATCAGTATGCAAAATGGGAGCGGTTTGGTATTATTATTGTATTGCTTCTTTTGAATTTTGGTTTGTTTGAAATCATTGTTGCCATTGCCGTACGGATTGCTCGGCTGATGGGAATAAATCTTTTATAACGAAAGGCTTTGGGCATGATTCCTGTCCGTGTTGAGGTTAAGCAAGAATCGATTTTTTATCCTATTGAAATCGGCAGTGGACACCTGAAAGATATTGGGGGAGTGCTGCAGAAAATGAAGATCGGCACGCATGCGGTCATTGTGACCAATCCGATTGTCCGCCAGCACCACGGGAAGCTTCTTGCCACAAGTCTTCGAGAGAGCGGTTTTCAGATTGATTTTTTGGAGGTCCCCAGCGGGGAGCAAAGCAAATCCGCGGTCGCTGCTTTTGATTTGATTGCGCGCATTGCCGATCGCCATGCCGGAGAAGATGTGTTTATTGTTGCTTTTGGAGGCGGGGTTGTGGGAGATTTGGCCGGGTATGTGGCGGCCGCCTACCGTAGAGGGGTTCCCTATGTTCAAGTTCCGACAACGTTTTTAGCGCAAATTGATTCTGCTATTGGAGGGAAGGTGGCGATCGATCTGCCGTTTGGTAAAAATTTGGTCGGAGCGTTCTATCATCCGCGGGTTGTTTATAGCGATATTACGACATTGTTTACGCTGGATAAACGGCAGATCCGCAATGGCCTGGCGGAGGCCGTGAAATATGGGGTGATTTGCGATAAAAATGTGTTTGTTTTTATTGAGGCCAATGTGGACGCTCTCCTCGGGTGTAATGCCAAGGTTTTGACCGAGGTGGTTTATCAGTGCAGCCGTATTAAGGCCAATATTGTCGGCCGTGATGAGCGGGAAGAAAAAGGAATAAGAACGATTCTGAATTTTGGGCATACCATTGGTCATGCTATCGAGGCAGCCTGTGATTATCAAGAGTATCATCACGGAGAGGCGATTGCTCTAGGGATGAGGATCGCGGCAGAGATCTCTTTGCAGATGAAATTGGCCAATGAGGAAGATGCTGAGCGTCTCAATCATGTTTTGACCCGTATCGGGCTTCCTGAGCTGATTGAAGGGCCAAGATTAGCGGATATCTTAAATCGTATGCGTCATGATAAAAAGTTTAAGTCAGGTAAAAACCGGTTTGTTTTAATGACAGGTCTTGGCAGCGTGAAGGTAAAAGAGGGAATTGATCCGCAGATGATTCAGTCTGCCATTGAAAAATATTCCGGCAGCGATAAGGAGTAGTTTTTTAAGGCCGCCTTCGGTGGAATTTTTTTAAATGCAGCCGTTGCGTGAAGTTTTGGCAGCCTTTATTTTTTTATGCGAAGAATCCGTTTCATCCCATTTTCAGACACTGTAATTTGATCTGTCGAAATCGAAAGAATCTCCGCGTTTAGGATTTTACCCCCTTTTTCATAAATTGCGCCGTTGATCAGAACGATGGTTTTTCCGTTCAAAGACATGATTCCGCTGATGTGGAGGTCAGAAAGGCTTTGTGGCGGAGGCTGCTGTTTATCTTTGACGGTTTTTATAGTATACGGATTGTTTGGTTTGCTTTTGATTGACGGGAGGGAGATTTTCCATTCTGGCAGTTGAATTCGGTCTAAGAAACCGTAGTGTTTTGCCGCTATCAGGCAGGATGCAATTAAGATCAGAAGAAATGAAATTTGACCTAAAATTTTCAGGAACATCTTTGGGCCTTTTGGGTCTTTGGCGCGCGGAGTCCCGGGTGGTTGTATTGAGGGATTCAGGGATATCGGCTGACCGGTCACCGGGTTAAGTTTTGGTTTTGTGGGTTGAAGTTCAGGGTTTTTATCCTGAACTTTTTTTAATGCATCATGGATAGTACTCATCCGTAAGCTCCTGAATTTAAGTGCTGATGGTCTCTTTCGCGCATTTGCAGACCATCGGTTGATCAATGATTCGGGTTTCACGTACGAATCCGTTTAAAAGCGCCCGGTCGCATAAAATGTTGATTAAACGCGGTGTGCCGTGTGAAAAATGAAAAATGGCCTCGAATGCGTCATTTGTAAATTCAACACTGGGATGTCCGTTGTGGTTTTCTTTGGCAATATGGAGGCGGTGATTGATATATTTTTCCAGTTCTTCCTTTTTGAGCGGAAGGATGTGGTAACGGACGGAAATCCGCTGATTAAGCTGACGTAAGGAGTCCAGTTTGAGTTTGTCAAGCAGCTCCGGCTGGCCAACCAGGACAATCTGAAGAAGTTTGGTCTTTTCTGTTTCCAGGTTTGACAATAAACGGATTTGTTCCAGCTGCCGGACTTTTAGATTTTGGGCTTCGTCAATGATGACCACGACATTATTGCCTTCCAAGGACTCTTCGATCAGGTAGTGATTTAATGCTTCAATAAGCTGGAGTTTGTTGCGGAAATGGCCTTCAATGCCCAGATCTTTGATGATCAACTGAAGAAGCTGTATTTCAGAAAAATAGGGGTTGAGGATCAGGGCGGACTTAATGTTATTATCCAGCCTGTTCAAGAGTGTTCGGCAGAGGGTGGTTTTGCCTGTTCCGATCTCTCCGGTTATCGCCAGGATCCCTTTGCGTTGGTTAATCCCAAAGATCAAATGAGAGAACGCCTCTTCATGGTTTGCGCTTGGAAAAAAAAATTCCGGGTCGGACGTAACATTGAAGGGGCTTTCTTTAAAGCCATAAAAATTATTATACATGGTTGAATTATAACATTTTGTGGCTTTCGGATAAAGCAAAAAAGACGAATCCTCTGTCTAAAAAAACATTGTGAAGCTTTGAGAATGTGCTATAATTCACCCTAATGATTCACACCACATAAGTTTTGGAGAGGAAAAGTGGAGGAACAAAGGCACTTTAAACGAGTTGTATTCCGCGAGCCTTATCAGCTTTCCACTTGTAAAGGGGAGTTGGTGGGGGCAAGCGTGGCGTTTGATTTAAGTGCTGGCGGAATTCGTTTGCGGACCGAAGAGTTTTTACCGAAGAATAGTCAGGTCGCTGTTTCGTTTCGCTGTAAAGACAATCGGATTTTGACCATAAACGGAAGAGTCGCTTGGGTTCAGAAGGTTCCTCATTGCGACAGTTATCAGGCTGGATTGGAGTTTGATGACGGAGAGCAAAATTTCTATTCCCGGGCTGAGATTCGTGAGTTTGTGAATGAACATGGATAATAGATGGTGAAGTAAATTTGAAAGGAGTTTCAAGAGGTATGGCTGCTGAACAGAGTGAAGAAATGAAAAAATGTGGGTCTTGCAATAAAAGCGTGAACCCTGCTAAACGGTTTTATCGAAACGGTCGGTATTATTGCAATCAAAATTGTTGGCGTAAGAAAGTTGCTGAATTAAAAGCCAGTGCTGCTGAAGGGCAGTCATCATAGCGATCTGAAGATCAATCAACAGACGACCTTATAGCGAGGCGGTGTGGTTATGATTCAATCCAAAGGGAATCCTGAAGACCGACGTAAATTTCCACGGTTAAGCGAAAATATTCCGGTGAAGATTTGCGGGGAAGAGTTCGACACGGTGACAGAGACTCAGAATGTCAGCCGTGCCGGGGCTTTTTGTCGGGTTGAGGAGTATATTGAACCGATGACAAAGCTCAAGGTTCAATTGCTTTTATCGGTTCGTAAGGGAAAACGGCTTCAAACAAAGAAGGTGGCCTGTGATGGCGTCGTTGTGCGTACTGAGCCAGCCAGCGACAACGAAAAGGGCTATTATGTCGCTATTTTCTTTAATGATATCAGCGATAAAGATGCCAATGCCATCTCGGATTTTATTCAGTTCGGGATGACCAAGGATCAAAAAGAAAAAGAATAATTGAGGTTTTATATGGAAAATGTTTTAGCATTGACGCCGGCACAGCAAATGTTGTTCGTTGCGATTCAGTTATGGCTGGTTGTGTTTTTTCCATTGCTTATTTTGCGAAAATTAAATCATATCAGTAGTCTTTTGGAGATGCAGATTTATCAGGATGAAGAAGAAGGGTCTCCTGAGGAGTAGGTGTCTGGTTCTCCTATCAATCAGCTGTTGGATTTACCATGCGACAGATTACGGTTCTATATCAGGATGATTATTGCGCGGTTTTTGATAAGCCTTCCGGATCCATTGTCACGCCTGCTCCGCATCAAACACAGAAAACATTTACCGATATTGTAAACGAACAGAACGCGTGTTCCGGCTCTGTCAGACTACACCCCTGCCACCGTTTGGATAAAGAAACGTCCGGAGTCATTATTTATGGCTGGGGAAAACAGAATCAAAAACAGATGATGGCGTTATTCCATGAGGGAAAAGTTTCAAAGACCTACATTGCGGTTGTTAAAGGACGGGTGGAGCAACGGGCGGGGACGGTCCGTTCACGGATTCAGGACGCATATCAACGTCAATATGCCGCAAGAAGTTTAGGTAAGATGGCGGTAACGCATTATCGTGTCTTGAAATATTATTCGGGGTTTACGATGCTGGAGGTTGTGCCGGAAACCGGGAGGACGCATCAGATCAGGATTCATTTTGCCGGTATGGGGTATCCGATCCTTGGTGAGCGCATTTATGCGTTCAGGAAAGATTTCGATATCAAATTTAAACGTTTGGCGCTGCATTGCCAACGCATGGCATGGCCAAACCCGGCGACAGGAAAAACGATTTCCATAGAGGCTGAACTGCCGGCAGACATAAAAATGTTGTTAGGAAAAAAGGAGTAGACCTATGCGACGATGGACTGTTTTGTTGTTGATGTTCGTTGGCTTTTTTGCGGGGTGCACGACCATTCAGGTCCCCGGATATCTTCAGAATAAGAGGGCTTCCACGAAGCAGTTTTATGCGGATTTTGCGAGAACGTCTCAGGCCGTCCGGCTCGCGTTTTCAGATTTAGGATGGGAGATTGAAGAGGAGGCTTCGCCTGAGGTCTATGAAATTTCGTCTCAGCGGGGGGTTAAGGAGGAACTTTTGATGATCACAAAGATCCGTCAGACCTCGTTTTTTGTTGGGACGCGTTATGCGCGTATCAATGTGTATGTTCGCTCGAATGGGGAAGTTTCGGAAGTTGAGATGCGTTACATGGTCACCAGTACGTTCCTGATTTGGAAGCCGTCCACCTATGGCAATGAAAATCTAGCGAAAAGATTTTTTGAGCTTGTGGATCGTCATTTTTAGAGTGGTTTACGCTTGATTACGGATTAAGCAAACGTTGGGATTTTGTTTATGGATCGTTTTGAGCTTATCAGCCCATTTCAGCCAGTCATTGATCAGTCCAGATCCATCGATGAATTGGCTGAAGGGATTCAGTCCGGCGTCTCTGCCCAAACGCTTTTAGGCGTGACCGGAAGCGGAAAGACGTTTACCCTGGCGAATTTGATCGCTCGCGTGAACCGCCCGACCTTGATCATATCCCACAATAAGACGCTGGCAGCGCAGCTGTACGGAGAGTTTAAACATTTTTTTCCGCATAATGCCGTCGAGTATTTTGTTTCCTATTATGACTATTATCAGCCGGAGGCCTATATTCCTCAGGCCGATATGTATATTGAAAAGGATGCTTCGATCAATGACCGGCTGGACCGCCTTCGGCTGGCCGCCACCACCTCGTTGATGTCCCGGCGTGATGTTTTGATCGTGGCGAGCGTTTCATGTATTTATAATTTGGGTTCGCCGGAAGACTATGAATCATGTTTGGTCATCATGCAACGGGGTCAAACCTTGGACCGGGATCAGCTGATCCGTTCATTGATCAGCATCCAGTATGAACGCAATGACTATGAGTTCACCCGCGGAAAGATCCGCGTGCGCGGGGATGTGGTTGAGGTGTTTCCGTCGTATCGTCGGGATGCGTTGCGTATTGAATTTTTTGGGGATGAAATTGACGCCTTAAGTCAAATCGATCCGGTTTCCGGTGATGTGATCGCCACCTTTGAGAAGACGGCCGTCTATCCGGCCAAGCATTTTATAACCACGGAGCCGCGCATTGAGCAGGCCCTAGTTGAGATCGAGGCTGAGCTGCAGGTGCGCCTGAAAGAATTGAATGCGCAGGGAAAGCTTTTGGAGGCCCAGCGGCTGAAATCGCGCACGTGCTTTGATGTCGAGATGCTCAAAGAAATGGGCTACTGCCATGGGATCGAGAATTATTCCCGTTCATTGTCCGGCCGCCCTCCGGGAGCAAAGCCGTTCTGTTTGTTAGATTATTTTCCGCAGGATTTTTTGGTGCTGATTGATGAGGCGCACGTCACTGTTCCGCAGATCCGGGGCATGTATGAGGGGGACCGTTCGAGAAAAGAGACGCTGGTTGAACATGGGTTTCGTTTGCCATCCTGTTTGGACAACCGACCGTTGAGGTTTCCTGAATTTGAGCAGATGATGAAACAATGTGTTTTTGTTTCAGCGACCCCCGGGGAGTATGAATTGCGAAAGAGTGGTGAGCATATCTCAGAACAGATCATTCGTCCGACGGGGATTGTGGATCCGCCGATTGAAGTCCGGCCGACCAAAGGGCAGGTGGATGATCTGATCAACGAGTGCCGGGAGCGTGCCGCGCGTAATGAGCGGGTGCTGGTGACGACGTTAACAAAGCGCATGTCTGAAGACCTGACGCAATTTTTGGAGGATAAGGGACTGCGGGTCAAATATCTTCATTCAGATATTAAGACCATTGACCGCACAAAGATCCTGCAGGGTTTGCGTTTAAAACTGTTTGATGTCCTTGTCGGGGTGAATCTGCTGCGTGAAGGGTTGGACCTTCCGGAAGTCACTTTGGTCGCTATTTTTGATGCGGATAAGCAGGGGTTTTTGAGATCAAAGACATCATTGATCCAGGTCGGAGGGCGGGCCGCCCGTAACGTCAACGGAGTCGTGATCATGTATGCGGATTCTGTGAGTCCGGCCATGCGGGAGGCGATGTATGAGTGTGAACGCCGGCGACATATTCAGCTGGAGTTCAACAAAAAGCACGGGATCACTCCGCGCACGATTGAAAAGGCCATTCATCAGGGCATTGAAGAATTTCAAGATGAAGAATCGACGGAAAAATTTTTACGGAATGTGGTTGGGCAGGATGAAGAGGGTTATGAATTTTTGAAACATATTGCTTCACTCGAGCGTGAAATGGAACTAGCCGCACGCAATCTGGACTTTGAAAAGGCGGCGGTCTTGCGGGATCGTATCAAAGAATTGAAGGGGGTTTTGGATGCAACTGGCCATTGATATTGGAAACACCACCATCCGCTGTGCGGTTATTGATGGTTCGGTCATCGAAGTTCTGGATGTCCTGGAGAACAGAAAAGGGGATGAGGTTCTCTGTAAAAAAATAAAGCAGGTCATAAAGAAAGCGGTAATGAAATATTCCGTCGATGAAGGCATCATTTGCAGCGTGGTTCCTCATGCGCTCAGCGTTGTCAAACAGGCCGGACGGTCTCTTCATTTTCCTCTGAAGGTGATCGGGCGGGATGTCTGTGTTCCGATGCCAAATAAATATGATGATCCCGCTCAGGTCGGTCAGGATCGATTGGTGTGCGCCTATGCTGCGCGGACATTGTACGGGGTTCCCGCCGTGGTGGTGGATTTAGGGACAGCGATCACATTTGATGTTGTCTCCGTTAAGGGAGAATATTTGGGCGGGATCATTGCTCCCGGGATCCGTCTTTCCGTTGAAACGTTATTCCGTCAGACAGCGCTTCTTCCTAAAGTCAAGGTCGCTAAACCGAAAAGGATCATTGGTAAAAGCACGGAAGAGAGTATTCTGAGCGGAATTTTTTATGGGTATGGGGAGATGATCAAAGGTATTGTGGACTTGCTTTCAAAACAAATTCACACAACTCCCGTTGTTGTTGTGACCGGAGGATATGCGGATTTGATGAAACAGTATATTCCGAAGTATACGTGCATTATCGATAAAGATTTGGTGTTTAAAGGGATTTCGCTCTCCTATTCGGCCAGCTAAGATTTTTAGCAGACACATTTCAGAAAATTTTTCCTCTTGACAAACGCGAGAAAAATTGTAAAATTAGCACTCTTAGAGGGCAAGTGCTAACAATAAGAGCTTGATGTACGTGTTAAACATTGTTTAAACTAGGAGGTACGAGCGTGAACATTAAACCATTAGCAGACCGAGTCATCGTAAAGCCGTTGGATGCCGAAGAGATTACCAAAGGCGGAATCGTTCTGCCGGATACGGTCAAAGAAAAGCCGCAAGAAGGTAAAGTCCTTGCAGTTGGGGATGGTCGTCGTTTAGAAAACGGAACAATTCAGCCATTAACATTGAAGGCTGGCGATCATGTGTTGTACGGGAAGTACAGCGGGACAGAGATTACCACCAAAGAAGGTGAAGATGTCCTCATTATGAAGGAAGATGATGTTTTGGCAGTTGTTCAGAGCAAGTAAGAAGAAGCGAACATTTATGTGAACATGATTTATAAAACGGAGGAAGAAAATGGCAAAGCAATTACAATTTGGTGATGAGGCAAGACGTTCAATCCTTGCCGGCGTAGAAAAGCTCGCCAATGCAGTCAAAGTCACCTTAGGTCCTAAGGGACGTAATGTTGTTCTGGATAAAAAATTTGGTTCCCCGACTGTGACGAAAGACGGCGTGTCGGTTGCTAAAGAGATCGAGCTTGAAGATCCTTTTGAAAACATGGGTGCTCAGATGGTCAAAGAAGTTGCTGAAAAGACCTCTGACAACGCGGGTGACGGGACCACGACGGCCACGGTTTTGGCAGAGTCCATTTACCGCGAAGGTTTGAAAAACGTGACAGCCGGAGCTAATCCGATGTCGTTAAAGCGTGGTATTGATAAAGCGGTTGAGAAAGTTGTTGAGAAGATCGCGGCTCTTTCTAAGAAAGTGGATCTGAAGAAAAGTAAGGAAGTTGAGCAGGTGGCCACGATCGCAGCGAACAGCGATACGCTGATCGGAAAAAAGATCGCAGAGGCGTTTGAAGCGGTCGGAACAGATGCTCCGATTACGGTTGAAGAGTCGAAGACGATTCACACGGAGTTAAAGATCGTTGAGGGGATGCAGTTTGATCAGGGATATCTTTCCCCGTATTTTTCCACGAACTTTGAGAAAATGGAATGTGAGCTCGAAGATCCGTTCATCTTAATCTACGAAAAAAAGATCACTAATATTAAAGATATTCTGCCGGTCTTGGAAAAAGTCGCTAAGTCAGGACGCCCGCTTTTGATCATCAGCGAAGATGTGGAAGGTGAAGCCTTAGCAACGTTAGTTGTCAACAACATGAGAAAAACACTGGTGTGCGCCGCAGTCAAGGCTCCGGGTTACGGTGACCGCCGTAAAGCGATGCTCGAAGACATTGCAGTCCTCACGGGTGGAAGGGCGATCAGTGAAGATCTTGGGATCAAACTTGAAAATATTGATGTCAAAGATCTTGGTCGCGCTAAAAAAGTGAAGATTGATAAAGAGAATACAACGATCGTTGAAGGCGCGGGTGAGACCGAAGCGATTAAGGGCCGTATCAATCAGATCAAGAATCAGATTGAAAAGACGGATTCTACGTATGACAAGGAAAAACTTCAAGAGCGCTTGGCCAAGCTTTCAGGTGGTGTTGCCATCATTAGTATTGGGGCGGCCACAGAGACCGAAATGAAAGAAAAGAAGGCCCGCGTTGAAGATGCTCTTCACGCAACACGCGCGGCGATTGAAGAGGGAATCGTTCCTGGCGGCGGCGTGGCATTATTGCGCACGATAAGCGCTTTGGATGATCTTAAGCTAAAAGGAGATGAAAAGACCGGTGTGGATATTGTCCGCCGTGCGTTGGAATCTCCGATTCGTCAGCTTGTTCAGAATGCCGGGCTGGAAGGTTCGGTCATTGTAGAGAGACTGAAAAAAGAAGGCGTCAATATTGGTTATGATATCAATAAAGACGACTATGTAGATATGCTGGAAAGCGGCGTCATCGATCCGGCAAAAGTGACCCGGACCGCTTTACAGAATGCGGCTAGTATCGCAGGGTTATTGTTAACCACAGAGGCCTTGATTACGGATATTCCGCAAAAAGAATCTGCAATGCCTCAGATGCCGGGTGGTATGGGCGGCATGGGCGGTATGATGTAATTTTGGAAAGAGTTTGGGTTTTATCAAAAAGGCGGCAGAGCAAATGTTCTGCCGCCTTTTTTCCACTAAATTTTTAATATGATATAATAAACAATTATTTATTTGGAAACAAAAGAATACTGATGGATTTTAAAAAACATATCGAAGATGTTTGGTTGCGACCGATTATATTTCGTCAGGCCTTTGCGGAGTGTCGGAAGTGCTTTGAATTTGTAACGGATAAAGCCAGAGAAATTACGATTTCTCCGGAAGAGACCCCTCAGGAGTTCTCGGTGACCATCGGCGAATTCCCCGAAGAATTCAAATCAGTCCGGCGTCATTTGTTTTCTGTCCTGTTCCAATCCGTGTATTCTGTTTTGGGCTTATCGCGTGAGAAAAGGATCCTTTACGGAAAGCTGAACTACCTGTTCAGGATCTGGGTTACCAGTGCGGATAATCTTCTGGACAATGAGGATAAACTGACCCTGCCGATCTGCATGACGGGCCGGGGGCATATCATGAAACAGGTGATCGCGATTATGGCCGCGGATCGGGTGCTGCAGGCGATTTTGGATGAGGCGATCCGTTCAAAGACGTTGTCTTTTGAGAAGGTTGATATCCTGTCCCGTCAGTCGCTGCAGGTCCTTTTGCCGAGCGCGGCTGAAGAGTCTTCGGAAGAAGGCGGAATCGAGAAACGTTATTCGCCGGAGGATATCCTTCAAAAGGTGCATGTTCTTAAGACCGGCATTTTATTTAATCTACCGTTTTTGGGCCCTAATTGTATTGAAGAAGGATTGGATTGGCCACTGATCAAGAAGATGGAAGCTGCTTTGATGAATTTTGGCCTAGGATGTCAGGTCTTGGATGATATCCGGGACATGTCCGTTGACCTTAAAGAAGGCCGGCAGAATTATGTGCTTTCGCAAATGGTCTATCAAGGCCGGAAAAGCGATACTAGTCGTTTGAAAGGTTTAACCGGCGAACCTGACTCATTTAAGGAGTGCCTTGAAATTTTTGACCAGTTCTGTGTTCCGGCTGCCCGGTTGGGAAAGGTGTTCCTGATGAGGGGATTAGCTCAGCTTGCGGAGTGCGGAATGGCGCTTTCAGAAAAAGAGCGAGAAGATATCGCAGAATCCATGTTTTTTGTTTTGGGATTGGGAGATCCTCATAAATGGCTCATTCCGTTCATTCTTCAGAAGGAAGCATAACCCGTGGACGCACCCTTGATCACGCGGCTGCTGTCTATGATTTTCTAGCTCCGCTGATGACCTTTGGACTGGAAGACCGTATTTCAAACCGCATTATTGACCAAATGGCCTTACCGGTTTCTGCGCATGTTCTGGATGTGGGGTGCGGAACCGGGACTCTTTCTATTCGCATTGCCCGTCGACTTTCCAATGATCCCAATAGTTTTGTGAACGGGCTGGATGCCGCTTCAAAAATGCTGGATGTTGCCCGTCAAAAGGCCCGTGGGCTTTCCAATATTCAGTTTGACCATGCAGCGGCCGAAGCCTTGCCCTATTCCGATAATTCGTTTGACGCAGTTCTTTCCACCTTCTTTTTTCACCACATTGATTATGAATTAAAGACCAAGACGCTGGCTGAAGTCTATCGCACACTTAAGCCTGAAGGAAAGTTTGTAATTGTGGATGTTGATCAACCGACTAATATCTTTGGAGCCTTCTGCGCATGGTCCGGATATTGGCTGTTTCAGCAGAATGAAATTCGAGAAAATATTGAAGGGCGCCTTCAACAAGCGATTGCAGAGTCGCCTTTTTCGAGATGGGAGAAGACCGCCCATCATTTGGGGTATGTCGGGGTGTATGAACTTGTGAAATAAATGTTCAAGGAGGAATAGATGAGAAGAATTATTATTGGGATTTGTTTGGCCGTGTCTCTTGTTGTATTTGGGGCGCTTCCGGTTTCTGCTGCCGACGAGGTGGGAGAAAAGACGCAGCAGTATTTTTCCGAAATGTTCGCGAAAATGAAAATTGTAGCAGATCAGCATCCGAATGTTAAGACGTATCGGGAGCTGATGCGGCCTGTGGCGCAAGAGATCCCGGGATTTTATGATGGGAGTTTTCTGGATTTCAATTGGGTGATTCGTCAGACCTACCGTCCATCTCATTCTATAGCTCGTGGGTATGACTTGAAGAAAGTCAAAGAGCTTACCGTCTTTATCGAAAAAATGAAAGAGTCTCCCGGCCCGCAACTCAGTGAGCCGGCACACGGGAGTTTGATTCAGCCGCGGCTGATTTCCTTGCGGTATCCGGTGATGAATGGAGACGAGTTGGAGGGGATCCTTTCGATGTTTCTTTACACCAAGGATTTTTTTAAAAACACCGGCCTTGATGAAGCTAAAGCGTACCGTATTACATGTTTGGGCAAAGTCGCCGAAGAGCGGGGGACACTATCAGAAGATCACCAAACAGTTCAGGTCAATTTGCCATCGACTGAGTGGGTCATTGAGTATGACAAATAGGCCGTGCCTTGAAGGTCGGCGGGTTGGATGACCATCATAGGTGGAAAAAAGGAGATTGAAAATGAATGTGTTGATCGCCGGTGCCGGTGGGAATTTGGGACGTTTATTAGTGTCGTCTTTTAAAAAGCGAGGGGCTAATGTTAGCGGCATTTCTTTCCGGAAAGAGGAAATGGACGCGATTCGGGATCAGCTTTCGGCGGCTCTCTCGGCTGATGTCTCAAAGCCTGAAAGTTTGGCCGGCAGCTGTGATGGTGTGGATGTGGTGGTTTCGGTTATTGGCATTACCCGGATGAAGGGTAAGCTCACGCATATGGGAGTGGATTATCAGGGGAATATCAATTTATTGAATGAAGCCAAGAAGAGCGGTGTTAAGAAATTTGTTTTTATTTCTCCGGCCGGAACGGATCAGGGATATAAAACAGTGCCGCTTTATGAAGCGAAATATTCATTTGAACAGGAGCTCGTCAAAAGTGGACTGGAATGGGTCATCTTCCGGGCCGGCGGATTTTTTAGCGATCTTGCCAATTATGGCGCCATGGCAGCCAAAGGAAGGATGTGGGTGTTTGGTGATGGAAAGGCGCGTTTCACACCGATCTGCGAAGAGGATTTGGCTGAAATCATGGCAGAAGATAGTCTCAAATTGTCCAATGTGTATGTTGATGTTGGTGGTCCCCAGGATTTGAGCTGGAATGAGATCAGCCAGATTTGTTTAAAGGTTCACAATAAACCGGTTCAGATTTCAGGATTTCCGATGTGGGCCTGCCGCTTGGCGCTCGCTGTTCTTAAGCCATTTTCGGCGCAATATTACGGGATGGGGGAATTAATCGTGTACACATCGACCCATGATCTTTTAACAAACAAACGAGGTAAAACACATCTTGAGGATTATCTGAAACGAAAGCTTCGGCAGGATATAAGTTTAGCTACATAAAAGTTCGGTAGTTCTTATCAGCAAAATTAGAATCTCCGGGAATAATAGATTTTCTGGGGATTTTTATTTTATTTGACATTTTCCCCTAAATTATATATATTAAGTCTTTAATATAATACGCATATTTCCATGAAAAATTCAAAATTTAGTCTAAAACAATCATTTTTTGAATAAATCTTATTATTTTTCACGGGTTTATAACAGGAGGACAGCATACATGGCAGAATGGATCGGAATGGACCGCCGTGCACGCCGCTGCTACGGATTTGATGAAGTGGCGCTTGTTCCAGGCATGCAGACTGTAAATCCCAACGAGATCAATATATCTTGGGAATTTGCAGGAATGAAACTGAATGTTCCGATTGTGGCTGCTTCCATGGATGGAGTTGTGGATGTAAATTTCGCCATTGCTATGGGAAAATTGGGAGGAATCGCCGTTCTTAATTTGGATGGGGTACAGACCCGCTATGATGATCCCAGCGAGGTTCTCAGTGAAATTGCTGACTCGTCCCCTGAAAAAGCAACGGAATTGCTTCAAAAATTATATCAGTTGCCTGTCAAAGAAACGCTTGTATCGAAGCGGGTCAATCAAATAAAGCAATCCGGCGTGCCGGCTGTTGTCGGGTGTGTTCCTCAGAATGCAGAACGTTATGGAGCTTTGGCTCAAGAGGCGGGGGCGGCCTGTTTGGTTGTTCAGTCGCAGGTCTCATCGGCAAAACATATTTCAACCGAATATAAGGTTTGTGATTATGGAGAGCTGTGCCGTTCGCTCAAGATTCCGGTGGCGATCGGGAACGTGGTTACCTATAAAATGACCATGGAACTTATGGAGCTGGGTGCCAGTTCGGTCTTGATCGGGGTCGGGCCGGGAGCGGCTTGTACGACGCGCGGAGTTTTGGGGATTGGAGTGCCGCAGATCACCTCCACGGTGGATGCTGCTGCTGCACGTGATCATTTTTATAAGAAGACTGGAAAATATGTTTCGATCATTACAGACGGTGGCATGAGGATCGGCGGAGAAATCTGCAAGGCTTTCGCAGCCGGAGCCGATGCCTGTATGGTCGGTTCTGCTTTTGCCAGAGCTGAAGAAGCTCCGGGCCGCGGTTATCATTGGGGTATGGCTATGCCGCATTCGCATTTGCCGCGGGGTACACGGATTTGGGTTGGAACAACAGGGACACTGGAACAGATTTTAGTAGGGCCGGCCACAGTCGATGACGGGTCGCAAAATTTAGTAGGTGCTTTAAAGGCGTCGATGGGGGCCCTGGGAGCTCAAACGATCAAAGAGATGCATGACGTGGAGATTATTATTGCACCTTCTATTCAAACGGAAGGAAAATCATTTCAGGTTGGGCAGCGTGTTGGGATGGGAAAATAGGCGTTGTGGTAGATTGAAATTAAGGCAATTAAAAAAAGAGATGGGTGATGATCATGCCAAAACTTAAGAACACCGTGAAAAAAGTCGCGGAAAAAAAAGAAAAAAAATTCGCGGCTGGGAAAACAGTTGAAAAAATAACGGTTAAGAAGACCTTTCAGAGAATCCCGACCTTGAAGAAAAGAAAATTTAGAAAAGGTGAAGCCAAAACGCTGAAGATCCCCGGAGGGCGTTCAAAATTATCGATCCGTGTTTCTAAGCAGCGCTATAAAGATGTCATTCTCATTTTGGATTTCGGTTCACAGTACACTCAGTTGATCGCCCGGCGTATTCGGGAGAGCAAGGTGTTTTGCAAGATCGTTCCGTTCAATATTTCGGCTGAAGAGATCCGTAAAGAAAATCCAAAAGGCTTGATCCTTTCCGGGGGCCCATTGAGTGTTTATGATGAAGGGGCGCCGTTACCGAAGGAAGAAATTTTTGAAATGAATCTTCCGGTTCTGGGGATTTGTTACGGGATGCAGGCCATTGTGCATATGTTCGGCGGAAAAGTACAGAAGAGCAAAGAACGGGAATTCGGGCGTTCGGAGTTGTTTGTTGATCGTAACCGGGACATGTTCTTGAATTTGCCGGCCAACCTCACCTGCTGGATGAGCCATTCGGATATGACCACACAGCTTCCGAAGGGTTATAATGTGTTGGCGCATACGCTGAACGCTCCGGTCGCTGCGATCGGCCATCCCCGCAAAAGAATTTTTGGCGTACAGTTTCATCCGGAGGTCGTTCATACTCAGCACGGTGCGGATGTTCTGAATAATTTTGTTTTTCAGGTCTGCAATTGTTTTCCCCGTTGGACCATGGATCGATTCGTTAATGTTTCGATCAAGCAGATCAAAGAACAGGTTGGAAATAAAAAAGTTGTTTTGGGGCTGAGCGGCGGGGTCGATTCTGCTGTGGCGGCTGCCTTGATTCAGAAAGCCGTGGGACGCAAATTGTATTGTATTTTTGTGGATAACGGGTTGCTGCGCAATAATGAAGCGGTCAATGTGGAAAAGACCTTTAAGGGCGCTTTAAAAATGAATTTGACGGTGGTCGATGCCAGCAAACGTTTTTTAAAGCGGTTGGTCAATGTTGTTGACCCGGAGGAGAAGCGAAAGATCATCGGTGATGAGTTTATTAAGGTCTTTCAGGAAGCTGCCCTGAAAATGAAGAATGTTGATTTTCTAGCGCAGGGTACATTATATCCGGATGTCATTGAGTCGATTTCTCCGTTCGGGGGGCCTTCGGCGACAATTAAAAGCCATCACAATGTCGGAGGATTGCCGAAGAACATGAAACTTGAATTGATCGAGCCTTTGCGCGAATTGTTTAAAGATGAGGTGCGTAAAATCGGTAAATATCTGGGGCTTCCGGATGCTATTCTGCAGCGTCAGCCGTTCCCGGGACCGGGATTGGCGGTGCGGGTTTTAGGGGATGTGACGGAAGAAAGACTGGAAATTTTAAGGCAGGCGGATGAACGGGTGCTGGAGGAAATCAAAAAAGCCGGTTTATATGATCAGATCTGGCAATCCTTTGCGGTCCTGTTGCCGATCAAAACGGTGGGAGTGATGGGGGATCAGCGCACCTATGAAAATGTGATTGCGATTCGTTGCGTGACAAGTCAGGACGGGATGACCGCGGATTGGGTTGAACTTCCTTATCCGTTGCTCGGCAAAATGGCTAACCGTATTATCAATGAGGTCAACGGCGTTAATCGGGTTGTTTATGATGTCAGTTCCAAGCCGCCATCGACGATTGAGTGGGAATAAATAGAGTTCAGTGAGCAGTGAAGCGTGAACAGTGAAGAGACGGAAAATGCTTTTCAAGTTCACGCTTCATCCATTACGTTTTGCCCTTCATTATGAAAAATCCTTTTGTACACCTTCATGTTCATACGGAATACAGTCTTCTTGACGGCGCCTGCCGCATTAAAGATTTAGCGCAAAAGGCCGTTGAGATGAATATGCCGGCGTTTGCCATGACCGATCATGGTAATATTTTCGGAGCTGTCGAATTCTATCAGACCGTCTCAAAATCCGGCATTAAACCGATCATCGGCATTGAAACGTATGTTGCCAAGACCAGCCGTTTGGAAAAGAGCGGAAAGCCCGGAGGCAACGGGCATTTGGTCCTGTTGTGCAAGGATCATGAAGGCTACAAAAATCTGGTTCAGCTTTCCTCTGCCGGATATCTCGAAGGATTCTATTATAAGCCCCGTATTGACAAAGAACTGCTTGCCAGTCACGCCAAAGGTCTCATTGCCACATCGGCCTGTTTAAAAGGAGAGGTCGCTTATCAGTTGGGTTTGGGCAATTATGAACAGGCGGTACAGGAAGCCGATGACCTTTTTCATATTTTCGACAAAGGAAGTTTTTATCTTGAGCTCATGGACCATGGGATCCCTCAGCAAAAGCTTGTCAATGAAGGACTGATCCGTATTTCTAAAGAGTTGAATATTCCTGTGGTAGCCACCAATGATGTGCATTATGTCGGTCAGTCCCAGTCGCGGGCGCATGATGCGCTTTTGTGTATTCAGACCCAAGCGTTCTTGAGCGATGAAAAGCGTATGCGCATGGCAACGGATCAATTTTATTTCAAATCACCCGAGGAAATGCAGCAGCTTTTTTCCTGGGTTCCGGAAGCCTTATCCAACACGCTTGAAATCGCCGATCAGTGCAATTTAAAATTTGATTTTGACACCTATCATTTACCCCGTTTTGATCCTCCGCCGGGAAAAACTCAAGAGCAGCATTTATGGGAACTTTGCCTGGAGGGGCTGCCGGTTCGTTATGGCACTTCTGTTCCGCTTGCGGTCATGAGCCGTTTAGAACATGAATTTCAGACCATTAAACAAATGGGTTTTGTGGCTTATTTTCTGATCGTTTGGGATTTTGTTCATTATGCCAAAAGCCGCAATATTCCGGTTGGGCCGGGCCGGGGATCGGCGGCCGGAAGCATTGTTTCGTATCTTTTGGGAATTACGGATCTGGATCCTTTGCGTTATGGGCTGTTATTTGAGCGGTTTCTAAATCCGAACCGCGCGGGGATGCCTGATATTGACATTGATTTTTGTTTCGACCGGCGGCCGGAAGTCATTGAGTACGTGACTCAAAAATACGGGGAGAAGAACGTCGCCCAGATCATTACCTTCGGAAAGATGAAGGCGCGGGCGGCAGTGCGTGATGTGGGACGCGTCATGGGGGTTTCTTATGATGATGTGGATCGCATTGCCAAAGCCATTCCGCCGGACATCGGGATGACTATTGAAAAAGCTTTAGATGTGGAACCGGAGCTTCTGAAATTGTGCGAACAGGATCGAACAGCCAAGGACATCATCGATATGGCCCAAATTTTAGAGGGGCTCAACCGTCATGCTTCGATCCATGCTGCCGGCGTTGTGATTTCGGATAAGCCGCTCACCGAGTATGTTCCGCTGTATAGGACATCCGATGGGCAAATCACCACCGGTTATACCATGGATGGGATTGCTCAGATGGGGCTTTTGAAAATGGACTTTTTGGGCTTAAGGACGCTCACAGTTATTTCAAAGGCTGTCGGTCTAGTGAAAGAGACGTGCGGCATTGATGTGGATATTGAAAAGATTCCTTTGGATGATCTTAAAACATTTGAACTTTTGTGTGATGCGCAGGCGGCCGGCATTTTTCAGCTGGAAAGTTCTGGGATGCGCGATCTTCTGCGTAAAAGCCGTCCGTCACGGTTTGAGGATTTGATTTCCATTCTCGCCTTATATCGTCCGGGACCGATGGGCAGCGGCATGTTGGAGGATTATATTAAACGTAAACGCGGTGAGGCGATCGTTGAATATCTGCATCCGAAGCTGGAAACAGTCTTAAAAGAGACCTTCGGTATGATTGTCTATCAAGAGCAGGTTATGCAGACGGCCAGTATTCTGGCGGGTTTCAGTATGGCCCAGGCCGATAATCTCCGTCGGGCCATGAGCAAGAAAAAAGTGGATGTCATGCTCAAGATGCGTGAGGATTTTGTAGCCGGCTGCAAAGAGCATAGCAGTATTGAAGAGGGCGAGGCCAACCGCCTGTTTGATTTGATCGATTATTTTTCCGGGTACGGGTTTAATAAAAGCCATTCGGCTGCCTATGCGCTGGTTTCCTATCAGACCGCCTATATGAAAGCCAACTATCCGGTTGAGTTTATGTGCGCGCTTTTAACTTGCGAACGCGATAATAGCGAAAAGGTGGTGGAATACGTCAAAGAATGCGAGCATATGGGCGTTGCGGTTTTGCCGCCGAATATCAATGAGAGCCTTTTGGAATTCAGCGTTATCGACAACAAACGTTTGAGGTTTGGGCTGCTGGCTGTTAAAAATATCGGGTCATTGGCGATTGAATCCATTGTTGCCCAGCGGCAGGAGGGCGGACTTTTTAAGTCGATCTTTGATTTATGTGAACGTGTTGATTTGAGGCTGATGAATCGTAAAGTTTTGGAAAGTTTGATCAAATGCGGGGCATTGGATTGTTTCGGCGCGAATCGTCCCCAGCTCATGGCAGTCAGCAATAATGCTTTGGACCGCGGCGGCAGCCGCCAGCGGGAACGTGTTTCCGGGCAGCTTTCTCTCTTTGACACTGGCCTGGAAGAGTCTGGATTTAAGAACGGTATTGAAGCGCTGCCAGATCTTCCGGATTGGCCGCAGAATCAGAAATTGGCCTATGAAAAAGAAATTTTGGGATTTTATATTTCAGGGCATCCCCTTGAACAGTACAAGTTTGAGATCAAGAAGTTTGCGAATTGTTCGACTCAGAGTCTGGTTCGTTTGGGGGATGGGTCAGCCGCAAAAATGATTGCCATTATTACAGGCATTAAATTGACAGTCACCCGTAGAACCGGTGAACGGATGGCCATTTTAACGGTTGAGGATATGCATGGGCAGACGGAAAGCGTGGTGTTTCCTTCCATATACCAGAAAGTGGCGGAGAAGATTCTAGCCGGTCAGGTTGTGATTATTATGGGAAAGGTTTCGATTCGGGAGGGGGCCGCCAATATTTTGTGCGATGACATTCGGCCGATCTCTGAGATTTATGACACGATCAAGGCGTTGCGGGTGAATTTGGTTAGCATGGATCAAGAGGCTTTAAAGCGATTTAAGAAAAAGCTGCTTCAATTTCCCGGAAATGTCCCGATTTATCTGCAGTTAGATACCCAGAAGTATAAAAGCGTTCAAATTCTAGTAGGTAAAGATCTTTATGTGCATCCCAGTGAGATGCTTTTGAATGATATAAAGGAAATGGTGGGAGAAGATAATTTTGCGTTGACGCTTTCTTAAAAGGTCCTAAAGATCGCTTGCAAAAAACAGCAGATTTTATAATTGAATTTCAGATGGCGTATTTATAGAATGTGGTAAATCGTTAAGAAAAGGGAGGGCATATGCACGGGAATTTTATTTTTGGAATCATCGCATTAATCTTCGGGATCGGTCTTGTCACAAGCCGTATGCAGCATAAGGATTATGACAAAAGCACCAATGTTATTGGTTCAGTTTTTATCGTGGTTGCGGCTTTTTTGATCTTGTTTAGTTTCATCCGCATTGTGCCGGCCGGTACAGTGGGGATCGTTGATTTGTTCGGTAAAGTTTCTGAAGAAGAACGGATGCCGGGTTTGAATTTGGTGAATCCGTTTGCAAAAATGATCATTTTTAATACAAAAACCGAAGAAGTCAAAGAGGTTATGGTGGTTCCATCTAAGGAAGGGCTGACCATTAAACTGGATGTCTCGATCCTTTATCGTGTTCAGGCAAATCAGGCCGCGGACATTTATAAGACCGTGGGTGAAAATTACCGCAATATTGTTTTGCTTCCGCAGTTTCGTTCTGCGAGTCGAGGGGTAACTGTTAACTATGAAGCCAAAGGGCTTTACACCTCCAGCCGGGATGAGATCTCTTCGAGTATCTTTCAAGACCTCAAAGGATTATTGGAAACTCGTGGCATCGTATTGGAAAATGTTCTGTTGCGTGAGATTCAACTTCCGCCGACTGTCGGGCACGCGATTGAAATGAAATTGAAGGCTGAGCAGGAATCGGAGCAGATGAAATTTGTTTTGCAGAAGGAACGCCAAGAGGCTGAACGGCGAGTGATCGAGGCAGAAGGGATTTCTAAGGCCCAGGAGATTATTAATGAGACATTGACGCAGGCCTATTTACAGCATGAGGCAATTCAAGCCCAGATGCAGATGGCCAATAGCCCGAATCATACAACGGTTTATATTCCATCCGGAGATAACGGGATTCCGCTTGTGAGAGTGATGGAGCCTTAATAGTAGAATTATTATAAATATTGTATATTGGAAGCAAATATTTAGCAGAAAACCGCAGAATTTTAGGGAACAGCTCTTTTAAAAAATGCTTGACACCGTAAACCCTTGTTGATACGATATTTACGACAAGGGGAGGTGAATCTCATGACCAAAAAAGACATTGTGCTTAAAATCACGGATGCAACCGGAATTAAGCAAGTGGATGTTAAGACCATTGTTCAAGCCACTTTTGATGTGATTGTCGAGAGTTTGATTCGAAATGAAAAAGTGGAGTTGCGCAATTTCGGCGTCTTTAAGATCAAAGAGCGAAAAGCGCGATTTGGACGAAATCCTCGAACTGGAGACAGCGTTCCTGTCCCGCCACGAAAAGTGGTTGTGTTCAAGCCTGGTCTTGAAATGAAACAAAAAATTAAATAGCCATAAGCTCTTTTTGGAAATAGGTTTAGAGATTTTATGGTTATGGTCTATAGAGTCTAGAAGGCGGAGGACACATACCCCTCCGCCTTTCAGATTAAATGAGGGGCTATGAGTCAATTTATTTCAGTGCCGCGCGGGACAGCGGATATTTTGCCTGAAGAGGCATTATTATGGCAGGAGATGGAATGCCAAACCCGAAAGATCATCTCTTCTTACGGATATCAGGAAATACGTACGCCTTTCTTTGAGGAGACAGAGCTTTTTGCCCGTTCGGTCGGCCAAACGTCAGATATTGTCCAAAAGCAGATGCTGAACCTTGCAGCTCAAGCTGAAGCGGCACGGGATGAAGGATCCAAAGCCATTTCATTGTCCTTGCGCCCGGAAGGGACAGCCTCTATTGTCCGCAGTTATATCCAGAATCGTTTAGACAAAAAAGAAAGAATATCAAAGCTTTTTTACATTGGCCCGATGTTCCGCGGGGAGCGGCCGCAAAAGGGGCGGTTGCGTCAGTTTCATCAGATCGGGGTTGAGGCGATTGGGCCGGAGTCATCTTCGCCCTTTTTGGATGCGGAAGTGATCGCTTTGAGTTCAAGCCTGCTGGGTGCCTTGGGAGTCACGGATACTGTCTTAAAGATTAACACCCTTGGAACTGCTCAGGATAAGGATGCGTTTGCGGAATATTTAAAAAAGCAATTGGCCTCTGAAATATCCCAGTTGTGCCCGGATTGCAACAGCCGCTTTGAGCGAAATATTTTCCGTGTGCTGGATTGCAAGAACGAAGGGTGCCGTAAGGCGTTAGCCAAGCTACAGTTGGATTACAGTTATATATCAGAAGAGAGCCGTTATTATTATGTGCGGGTGAAAGAAGCTTTAGAGGGTTTAGGGATCGCCTATGTCGAAGATCCTAAATTGGTTCGCGGATTGGATTATTATACGCATACGGTGTTTGAGTTTTCTTGCCCCCGTTTAGGAAGCCAGGATGCTGTCGGTGCCGGCGGCCGTTACAATAATTTGGTTGAGCAATTGGGCGGTCCGGCGGTTGATGCGGTCGGATTTGCTTTAGGCATGGAGCGCATTCTTTTGGCAGGGGCTCAGGACAAAAAGGAACTTCAGCAGGGGTTGGATACATTTATGGTCTGTTTGGATGAGCAGGGTCTTTCAAAGGCGTTTAAGCTTTTACAGGATTTACGGGCTCGGGGTGTTTCTGCGGACATGAATTTCCGTTTGGGATCTATGAAAAGCCAGATGCGCCAGGCTGATAAAGCGAAGGCCCGTTTTGTGCTGATCCTGGGGGAAGAAGAATTGAAAAGCGGAGAGATCGCGTTGAAGGACATGCAGCAAGGCACGCAGGAGAGATTTGGTCTAGATGCTGTTGCGGAGATTGTTTGTAAAATTCAGGGGAATAAATTAGTAAAATAGCATATAATAGAAACATTAAATTCAGAAGAATAAGTGGAATATATATAGAGAAGGAGTCGGGATGTTGAGAACGCACACATGCGGAGAATTACGTAAAAGCCATGAAAAACAAACAGCAACCCTTTGCGGATGGGTTCATCGTCGCCGCGATCATGGGAAGCTGATTTTTATTGATGTCCGGGACCGGTATGGGGTCACGCAGGTTGTTTTTGTGCCGTCGGTTTCTAAAGAAGCTCATGACATTGCTCAGACGCTGGGGCCGGAATATGTCATTCAGGTCAGTGGCGAGGTTGTGGGCCGGTCTGCCAAGAATATCAATTTGGAAATTCCGACCGGAGACATTGAAATTTGCGCAAGCACGTTGACTATTTTGAATGTCTCCAAAGTCCCGGTGTTTGAAATCGGCAGCGATGCGGATGTTGGAGAAGAACTTCGTCTAACGCATCGATATTTGGATTTAAGAAGGGAAAAGGTTTCAAGCGCGCTTAAGTTTCGTCATGCGCTGTGCGCGAGCATACACCGGTTCTTGGATGCGGAAGGATTTCTGAATATTGAAACGCCAGTTTTAACCAAGTCCACGCCGGAAGGGGCTCGCGACTTTTTAGTTCCTTGCCGGATGAACCCAGGGACGTTTTTTGCTTTACCGCAGTCGCCGCAGTTGTTTAAACAGATGCTGATGGTTTCGGGGATGGATAAATATTATCAAATCGTCAAGTGTTTCCGGGATGAGGATTTGCGCGCGGACCGCCAGCCGGAATTTACTCAGCTGGATATGGAAATGTCCTTTGTTGAAGAAGAAGATATTTTTGATTTGACGGAACGGCTGCTGAAGGTGGTTTTCAAGGAAGTCAAGGGGATCGATTTAAAAACGCCGTTTCCCCGGATGACGCATGCCGAGGCCATGAAGAACTACAACTGCGACAAACCGGATGTCCGTAAGGATAAAATGGACAAAAATGAATTTGCGTTTCTTTGGGTTGTGGATTTCCCATTATTCAAATATAATGAGGAAGAAAAACGATGGGACAGCGAACATCATCCGTTCACATCTTTCAGGAAAGAGGATGCGGATGTTTTTGAGCGTGGTGATTATGCTAAGGTGAGGTCGCGTTCTTATGATTTGGTTTTAAATGGGAATGAGATCGGCAGCGGGTCTATTCGTATTCATGACCGTCAGGTTCAAAAAAAGATTTTTGACATTATTGGGTTGGATTCTCAAGAAGCGGAGAAGCGTTTCGGATTTTTGTTAAGAGCCTTTGAATACGGGGCCCCGCCGCATGCGGGCGTGGCTTACGGGATTGACCGTATCACAGCGATTTTAACAGGATTGGATTCGATTCGGGATACGATTGCGTTTCCTAAAACTCAGAAAGGGAGCTGTTTGATGACGGATGCCCCTTCTGTCGTTGACGATGCGCAATTGATGGAATTAGGAATTGTGGCACTGAAAAAAGGAGATTCTGATGCCTAGAGGAATTTTAAAAACTCTGATGGTGGGCCTTGCGGTTATTTTTCTCGCAGGATGTGCTTCAACGAAAAAAAACATGGAACCGTCCAGTGAAGGTGAGAAGGTTAAAGGTGGGATCACGGTGCGGGGCTACGTGGAGGATCGGCCGAGGACCGACCAGGACATGGTTGGCAACTTTGGTTATCTGGTGGGGCAGGG